>CAZXJC010000676.1:0-14741 GCA_964640885.1 uncultured Pirellulaceae bacterium
CTCTGGGAAGATGCTTCCTATGGACAGTTGAGCAGTGACGGCAAACGTGTTTTTGTCCTCTGGGACCTGGGCTATGCCAATGCCTCGAGCAGCTCCAACGTGTTAATTCGCCCGGGTGGCATCCAGACCCGTCCACCCGGCGCACCGAAACCCTATAACCGACTGGTTTCTCTTGATTTAAAGACCCAGGGAAGCTTGCAATGGATCGTCGGCGGTGTAGACGGCGAAGACGAACCTCGCTTGGCAGGTGCTTTTTTTCTAGGTCCACCACTGCCACTTAACGGACAACTCTACGTGCTCGCGGAGGTGAAGGGAGAAATCAGCCTGGTAGTCCTTGATGCCAACAATGGGCAGTTGAGCTGGTCTCAACAGCTGGCACACGTGGACACGCGGACGATCACCCGAGACAGTACTCGCCGACTGGCTGGTGCCACCCCTTCGTATTCTGACGGCGTACTGGTCTGCCCCACCTCGGCAGGTGCCGTCGTGGCAGTCGATATTTCCACGCATTTCCTGCTGTGGGGCTACCGTTACAAGCAGGCAACTCCAGTTAACCCCCGTTTTGGTTTTCGGCCCAGCACGCTTAATTCCAAGAAACGCAATGGCGACCGCTGGGCTGACGCCAGCGTGACGATTTTCCAGGGCAAGGTCCTGGTCACTCCCGTCGAGGGGGACAATCTTTACTGCCTCGATCTGCTGACCGGCAAACCGGCCTGGGCGGCTCAAAAACGGGACGATCGTTTGTACGTAGCCTGCGTGCACAAGGGCCAGGTCGTGATGGTTGGCAAAAACAAGATTTCGGCTTTCAAGCTTTCCGACGGCAGCCCCGCTTGGGCAGAGCCAATTGAACTGGGCAGTGAGATGCCCAGTGGACGGGGATTCCAGAGCGACGAGTTTTACTTCCTTCCCACCACCGGAATGAAGCTACTAAAAATCGATCTGGCAGAAGGCAAGCTAGTGCAGAAAATTGCAACCTCGCGGGTCCTGGGTAACTTGGTTTGTTACAAGGACGAGGTGATCTCTCAGACACCTCTTAACCTGGAAACCTACCTGCAGGCAGCCAGGTTACGAGCCAAGGTAACCGAGCGGCTAGAGAAGAACCCCCAAGACAGCTGGGCCCTAGCTCGTCACTGCGAGTTGCTCTTGCAAGACGGTAAGGAACTCGAAGCCCTCGAAGCCTTACGGAAATGCCAGCAACTGGACCCCACGGATGTCGCAACCCGCACCTTGCTCATCGAGACCATCCTCAACTTGCTTAGAAAGGATTTCAGTACCCACGAGAACCTCGTCGAAGAAGCTCGCCGCCTGGTACAACACCCTGCCGAACGGGAGTCTTTCCTGCAGTTACTCGCTTCGGGACTGCAAAATAGTGGCGACCTGGAAGGGGCCTTCAAAACCTACATGAGCCTGTGGGCACTCGACCTGGAAGGGGGCATTGCCACGCAGAGCGAGGGAACACTGGAAGAGGTTGCCGAAAACCTTCACGTGCGTCGAGACCGTTGGATCCAGGCTCGGATCGTGCAGCTACTGAAGGAGGCGACCGCCGATCAACGGGCGGAGATGGAAAAGACAATCCAAGTTCATTACGACCAGGCCGTCGCCTCTGGAAAAACTCAGCCGCTGCGCAACTTCATCGACTTTTTCGGCCGCCATTCACTGGCCGAACGGGCCCAGTTGGAACTAGCCAGCCAGTTAATCCATGCCGACCAGATTATTGACCGCGAGTTGCTGGAAGCCGAGCTTTACCTGGTCCGTCTCAAACGCTCAACCGATCAAACCGTGGTTGCCGGTGCAACGGCCCGACTCGCACGCCTGCTGACCCTCGCCCGCCGCTATGACGAAGCGGTCCCGTATTACCGAGAACTGGCAACCAACTGGCCTGACCAAATCGTCCTGAACGATCAAACAGGCAAACAGCTTTTGGAACAGGCAGCTAATACGCCCCCACTTAAAGAACTGCTCGCCAACTCACCCTCCTGGCTAACCGGCAAAACGAATCTCAAGGATAACGCCGGCGCGCGTGGCCAGTTCCCCAGTTACCAGCGAGTCTACCACGTCCGACTCGATGCCCAGCGGGGTCCCTTACCGGCCGGAACTCGAATCGCTTTTGACCAGACACGTAATTCCATCATGATCCAGGACCCCCTGGGAAAAACCCTGCAACGGATCTCAATGGCTGATGGAAAGCGTTTTTACTCGACAAATTTCAGTGTCATGCACGCCAAGATCGAGGGACACCTGATCTTACTAACCATCGGTTATGACCTGCTGGCCATCGATATGTTGCGTGGCTCTTCCGACCCCAACGAAGCAATTTTATGGCGGGAACACCTGGTGCGATCCAATACCAATTCACGTTCCACGCCTCCTCTGCGAACGCGTTCCTCGATGAACCCCTGGGGGGGCCGACAATACGTCGCCATTGATTCCTCAGGCAACCAAATCGGGATCACCGGTGCCATCAACGCTCAGGGTGTTTACTACCAGAAGATGGGCCAGCTGATCTGCGCAGATCCAATCACCGGTAAGCCCATTTGGATTCGCGATAACGTGACTCCCGGATCGGCGATTTATAGTGATGACCAGCATGTGCTCGTCGTATCCAGTCGCGATGAACCCTCCGCGTTGTACAACGCGACTGATGGAACCCTGCTCAAAACTCGCCCCCGCAAACCGGGCGAAACCTTGTGGCGCAGCTTCGGCACCAAGGCGCTGGTCTATCGTACAACGAACAATAACATCAGCCTGTCCTACCGGGATCTGCTCAGTGACAAGGACCTCTGGAAACAAGAATTCCCGGTCGGCACACGGGGCGCGTTACTAGAAAACAAAGAACTCGCCGTATTTCAACAAAACGGAAAATTCAAAGTCCTGGATATCGTCAGTGGGCAGGAAAAAATCAATGCCCAGTGCGAGGCAGAACCGCAGTTGCTTGAGATTCAAGTAATCGCCTCCCAAGATCGGTACCTGCTGGTAACCAACCGCTCAGCTAACACCAGTGGCGTAACGATCCCCTCGATGGGTGTGCAGTCCAAGATGATCACCGGTAACATTTACTCTTTTGATCGTAAAACCGGCAAAACGGTCTGGTCTACGCCAGGCACGATCAGCCGGTGGGCATTACCTTTGAACCAGCCAATCGATTCACCCGTGCTGGTCTTCGTCCGCGAATTGCATCAAAAAAGCGCTGTGCGGACCAACCGCTCAGCGGTTAACAGTGAGTTCTTCTGCCTCGACAAACGAGATGGTCGATTACTGATGGCACCCAAGAAGGTCGCTGGATACATTCGCAGCTTTGCCGTAGTGGCTGAACCCACGGAGCAACAAGTTACCGTGATGGTCAACGGCCAAATGCACATTTTCGAGTTCACTGAAGAACGGTTGCCTCCGGCAGCTCCCGTTCAAATGTCACAGTTTAATGCCGTGGAGAGGGGGACTAATCCCAGCGCTGCCGGCGGCCCATTCGGCCCCCGGCCAGCCATTCGCGGTGCCGGCCAACGAATCAAATTGCCAGCTGCTCCCAAGCGACCGCTCCCAGTTCCTAACCCCTAAATCGGGTGGCATCATGCTCTCCTGATGATGGTGACTAGGCAACTGACATTGGGGGCAGTATTCTTAAGCCCGGAAGGTGCCCCGTTTTGGCAGGAACTGTTGATTTGACGGTCGTTTGCGTCAGTTCACCGACGCCCGTGAACGTCCCAATCGAGGGCTAATATTGGAACTTCAGACAGGCTTAATAACGTCAACTAATCTTGCTGGTCGGGGACCTTCGCCTCGCTGGCATGGCGAACGGATACCCCTGCTTACCACTTGTTTGATGAGGAACACACTTTATGTCGACTGATGATCAAAACGCTGCCCCCAACGCTAATGCGGTCAAACTGCTGACCTCGGCTCGTGAAAAAATCAGTGCCGAACTCTCCCAGGTGATTGTTGGGCAGGAACAGGTGATTGAAGAACTGTTAATCTCGCTGTTCAGCCAGGGACACTGTCTGCTGGAAGGCGTGCCCGGACTGGCCAAGACCTTGTTGATCAGCACCCTGGCGCGCACCTTGAATCTGTCTTTCAGCCGTATTCAGTTCACGCCCGACTTGATGCCGGCAGATATCACCGGGACAGATGTCCTGGAAGAAAACCGGTCAACTGGCGCCAGGGAACGTCGTTTCCTGGAAGGCCCCATTTTCAGTAACATCGTGTTAGCGGATGAAATCAACCGGACGCCTCCGAAGACGCAAGCTGCTCTTCTGGAAGCAATGCAGGAGCGGCAAGTCACCGTTGGTCGCGTACGCCATCCGTTATCGGATCCTTTCTTCGTGCTGGCAACGCAGAACCCCATTGAGCAGGAAGGAACCTACCCGTTACCGGAAGCTCAACAGGATCGTTTCATGTTCAAAGTGTTTGTCGACTATCCCAATTTCAATGACGAATTTGAAGTTGCCCGACGGACCACCACGACCCTCTCGGACAATGTCCAGCCAATCCTTTCTGGTGAGCAGATTATCGAACTGCAGCAGACCGTCCGGGAAGTCCCTGTCACAGACCATGTCATTCGTTACGCGCTGTCGCTGGTCAGGCAAACGCGTGTCGGCAACCCCGGCGTTCCCGAATTTGTCCAGGAAATGGTCGGCTGGGGAGCCGGGCCACGCGCGGTCCAGTTCTTGATTCTCGGCGGCAAAGCACGAGCGTTAATTTACGGACGCAGCCATGTCTCAACGGAAGATATCCAGGCGATTGCCAAACCGGTCCTGCGTCATCGCATCGTCGTGAATTTCGCTGCTGAAAGTGATGGCGTAACATCGGACCAGATCATTGAACGGTTGATTGATTGCACTCCTACCAAGGAAGACGAGTTGACGAGCGATGCCCGATTCCAAAAGATTTTTGCATCCTGAGGCCATCAAACGCATCTCGCGACTTGATTTGCGGGCTCGTCATGTGGTCGAAGGGTTTTTGTCTGGAATGCACCGGAGTCCCTATTTTGGGCAATCGGTGGAATTCCTGCAGCATCGCGAATACGCGATCGGGGATGACTTACGTCATATGGACTGGAAAGTCTGGGCCCGGCAGGACCGCCTGGTGGTCAAGCAATTCGAAGAAGACACCAACTTGCGGTGCACGATGCTGGTCGACATTTCCAACAGCATGCAGTACGGCGAAGGCCACCTGAACAAGTACGAATATGCGTGCACGATTGCCAGCAGCCTGGCATACCTCGTCTTGCAACAGCAGGATGCCGTCGGCTGCGTTTCGTTTGACGAGACGGTGCGTGTAAACGTACCGATTCGCAGCAAACGCAATCACATTTATTCTGTCATCAATTCGTTGGAAGCGCAGCAACCGCGTGACAAGACAGACATGCACGCGGTGTTACGTTCGGTCGCCGAAACATGGCCACGTCGCGGCATGATGGTACTAGTCTCCGACCTGCTAACGGACACCGACAACCTAATGCGAGGCCTGCGCCTATTGCGGCAACGGGGCCACGACGTACTGGTCTTCCATGTCATGGATGACGACGAGTTGGATTTCCCCTTCTCCGGACCAATGCGATTCGATGGACTGGAAACCGATGCTTTCCTCAATTGCAACCCTCGTGCCCTCCGCGAGGGTTACATGGAAGCCTTGGAACATTTCCTGCAAGACGTACGACACCGCTGTGCCCAAAATACGATCGACTATGCCCTTGTCCGCACCAGCGAGCCGTTGGATGCCGTGTTAGCCACTTACCTGAGCAATCGACTGGGAATGCACCACCGAAATTAGATTGATTGACGTCGTCATCAACGACGGATCATCAACTCCAAAACGACAATTCATCACCGGAAACCAGCAGAACGAAACCCATGCAGTTTACTTACCAAGCACTAACCTGGGGATTCTTGATTGCCTTGATTCCCCTGTTGATCCACCTGATCAACATGATGCGGCACCGGCGCATCAAGTGGGCTGCTATGGAATTCCTGCTGCAAAGCTATCGCAAACACCGCAAATGGGTCTGGCTCAAGCAATTACTACTGTTGCTAATGCGAATGCTGGTGGTTGCTATCGTCGTTGCCATGCTGGCTCAGTGGGATCCAAATTCGCAGCTATTTTCACGGTTTGGCGGCCAGGTTACTCACCATTACATCCTACTCGACGACAGTTATTCGATGTCCGACCAGTCCGGAGGACGCTCGGTCTTTGAATCTGCAACTGGCGTCATGACGCAAATTGGAAACCAGGCCAAGCAGCTACGGCAACAACGATTTACGCTGATTCGTTATTCCCGTGCCTTGCAAGCCAGTAAGGCAGATACCGCCAGCGACCAGATCGACCAGGTGGCCGATTTAGCAGCGGCCTTTGTCGACAAGGATTTCAACTTACTGCTGGAAGAGAAGCGGGCCAGCATGCAGGTCTCTCAACTGGCCACCGGACCCGGCCCGGCCCTGGAACTGGTCCGCCAACTGGTAGCTGACAACAACGATGAAAAATGCGTGGTCTATCTACTCTCCGATTTCCGGGACAACGAATGGCAAAGCCCCCAGGAAATCCGCCAGTCACTGCGCGAACTGCAGGATGCAGAAGCAGAAATCCAACTGGTCCAATGCAGCGAATCACTGCATCAAAACTTGGGCATCACTTACCTGACACCAGCTGACGAAACGCGAGCCGCGGGAGTACCGCTGTTCATCAACGTCGGAATTAAAAACCATGGCAGCGAACCTGCTCGTCGCGTGCCGCTGAAAATACGGACGATCTACCACGACCCCGCCGGCCTCCAAACCGGGGACCTCACCGAACTGGCTGGTGAAACCGACGAATTGCCGACCATCATGCTCGACCAGATTGGACCGGGCGAAACCGTCAACTACCGCGCCCAGATTTATTTCCCGGAGGCCGGTGAACACGTGGTCGAGGCCCTGCTGCCGGAAGATGCGGTGTCAGCCGACAATCATCGCTGGAGTGTCATCGACTTCCCGGAAGGGGAACGCGTGCTGGTCATCGACGGTTCACCTGAATCGGCAAACCAGTATTACTTGACGAGCGCGTTTAAACCGAGCCAGCAAGCAGTCACCGGGATCGAACCAGAGATTCAACCCATCCAATTCTTGCGAGACATCTCACCAGAAGCCTTGCGGCAGTACAGCGCGATTTACCTGATGGACGTTAGCCGGATGGATACTCGCGCTGTCGACAACCTGCAGGACTTTGCCCAAAGCGGTGGCGGCATTACGTTTTTCCTGGGAGACCAGGTCGACGTTTCTTTCTACAACAAGCAACTATATCGTGAAGGGGAAGGGGTCTTGCCCGTCTCCCTGGCCGGTAAAGCACTGCTCAATCCGCCCCTGGAAGAGAATACGCCTGACATCGAGGTAACCCCTCATCCAATTTTTGAGTTCTTCCTGGGAGAACGCAACACGCTGATTCGCCGCGTCCGTATCGAACAATTCATGCAACCTCTCGACACCTGGCAACCGGGTGACAATTCCACAACCCGAGTCGTCAGCCGACTGCACAACCAGCTTCCGCTGGCAGTCGAACAACGGTTTGGGGATGGTCGGGTAGTCTGCTTTATGACCACCCTGGGACCCGAATGGAACACCTGGGCCCGTGACCCGAGTTTCGTGGTCATGCTTCTGAAGCTTCATTCCTACCTGACCTCGGTAACGCGTAGCCAAGAAACACGCCTGGTCGGCGTACCGCTGGACGTCTCCTTGCCGATGCAAGAGTACAATGACTCCGTCACCTTTTTCCTTCCCTCCGAAGACCAGCAACAACGTTCGGAGCAGGAACGCAAGGCAACCAAACCGGCGGTCGATTCAGCACTGCTGGTCGCATCCCTGGGCCGGCCTACCCCAGATACCCAGCGGCCGCTGGAAACAGCCCAGAGCGGGATTTACGACGCTATTAAGACAACCATCGATGGCAATGTGCAAGCCAGTCGTTTTGCCGTCAACGTGGAGCCCGGTGAAGGCAACCTCTCGATGGTCAAGAACCAGACGCTGATCGAACAGCTTGACCCGATCAAGGTAGAGATTCTTGGAGCCGACGATTTCAGCGGAACCGCGATACAACATGCCGGGGGAACTGCCGGGTTCTGGCTCATGTGGCTGTTGATCACGTTGCTCATCGGTGAACAGCTGTTCGCCTATTGGACCAGTTACCATCCAAGTCGAGGACCAAGCAAATGATCGATACACTTGCTACGTCCAGTCGACTTCTCTGGGCACAGACAGAACAAACCTATCATCAGTTCACCCGTCTGCAATCGCTTTCGGAAGGCTGGCACTGGCTGCTACTGGTCGCCATTTGCGGGCTGATCCTGGCGTTCGTCATTATCATGTATCGACGGGATTCAGTGGAATTACCGACGGGTACCAGCATCGCCCTGATGTTCCTCAGAACGGTCGCCTATTTCGGCATCCTGTTCTTCTTCCTCAATCTCGAAAAACTTACAGAGCAGACATTAACCAAGAATTCACGGACACTGGTCCTGATCGATACCAGTCAAAGCATGGGGCTGCGCGACGGCCAAAGCCCAGAAAACCCGACCAACGCGAGCCGTTTAAACCTAGTTGCTGATGAATTGGCACAAGGAACACTCATCAAGGACCTTCGCGAAAATCACGACGTCGTTGTCTATCGCTTTGATGAAGAATCCAAGCCGACGGAGATCAGTACGTTTCCCAAGTTGCCCAGCGAAGACCTGGCGATCAACCAGGACGGATCCCTTTCCCAAACCCGCCTGCAATCTCTTCAGGATGGGCGCCGCACCTCTTCGGCCGGCGGACTGCTGCTGGCAGTTGCCTTGCTGGCAGGTATCATGCACCTCAGCCGTCGTCGCCCAACCGAGGGAGAACAACAAGCTTCCTGGCCGTTACTGGTTTCGATGGTCACCCTTATTGCTGGTGTCGTGATCTTGGCCATCGCCAGCCTTCGTAGTCCGGACATCCCCTGGATGACGATGGTCGGCCTGCAGTCGTTAGAGCCAACGGTCGAGAAACAACCCGCACCCGAGACGACCAGCGAGAACGAGGCTGCCGAAATAGAAATCAATTGGGCTGATCAACTCACACCGCGCGGAACGGAAACTCATCTCGGTGATGCACTTCAATTCCTGATTAACAAGGAACGGGGAGGGCCGGTGGCTGGCATCGTGGTAGTGACCGACGGAGGCAACAATGCTGGGGAAGATGTCCCCACCGTGCTGAAGGCCGTGCGAGACAGCCAAATTGCTATTTACCCGGTCGGAGTTGGCTCCAACAAGACAGTCCGCAACGTACGCGTACTTGACCTGGATGCCCCCGAACGTGTCTACCCTGGCGATGATTTCTCACTCACCGGCTACCTGCAAGCTTTTGGGTTACGAGGACGCCAAGTGACCGTCCAACTGGTCTCACAACCGGCCGAGGGATCGGCTGCCGAAAGCCAGCAACGGATCGAGGAAGAGCGGCGAATTGAACTCCCCACCGACGGCCTTACCAAGCCCATCGACTTTGAATTGACTCCCGAAGAAGTAGGACGTCGGGAATATATCTTGCGTGTCAAACCACCTTCGGAAGACAAGAACGATAAGGACAATCAGAAATCAGCCGTTGTCGAAAGCATTGACCGCCGCATGAAAATCCTGCTCATGGCCGGCGGCCCCACACGTGAATACCGATTCCTCCGCAACCAGATATTCCGTGACGAGGACACCATCCTGCACGTCCTGCTGCAGACAGCTGAAGTGGGTGTTTCCCAGGAATCGGATGAAATGCTCTTCGAGTTTCCGCAATTACCGGACGAGTTATTCGAGTATGACTGCATCATCGCTTTCGATGCAGACTGGCAAGCGCTGGAGACAACCCAGGTCGAACTACTAGAACGGTTCGTTGCCGAAAAAGCTGGTGGACTGGTCGTGATTGCCGGCCCGATCTACACGCCCGAATGGTCTCGAACCCGACGCGGCCGTGACCGACGAGTCGATATCATCAAGAACCTCTACCCCGTGGTCTTTTACAACCAGGGCGGGGCGACGCTTTCGCTGGGTCATTTCGGTGGCACCGCCGCCTGGCCCTTGCAATTTACTGACGAAGGCAATTCGGCAGATTTCCTGTGGCTGGCAGACGATCAAATTGCCAGCGAAGAAGCCTGGGCGGTCTTCGACGGTGTTTATGGTTTCTACAAAGCCAAGGACCCCAAACCGGGAGCCAAGGTGTTTGCCCGCTTTTCTGACCCTGACACATCCATCGATAACGAACTGCCCATCTACATGGCCGGACACTTTTACGGAGCCGGACGTGTCTTCTTCCAGGCCAGCGGAGAGATGTGGCGATTGCGGTCGCTGGACATTAGTTACTTTGAACAGTATTACACCAAGCTGATTCGCTGGGCCTCCCAGGGGCGACTACTGAGAGATTCCAGTCGGGGTGTCCTGCTCGTCGACAAGGAACGCTGCCTGCTCGGTGATCACGTCGGCATCCAGGCCATCCTGACCGACGCCCAACATCAACCGCTGGCCGACGAAACGGTCAATGCCATGCTGGTGTTTCCCGATGGAACACGCAAACCGATCGAACTCAGGCAAGTCAAAGACGCCGCCCGCGATGGCATGTTCGCCGGGCAATTCACAGCTCTGCAGGACGGCGACTACGTGGTCGAACTACAGGTGCCACAGACGGCCGAAGAGACCGTGTTGACCCAAGCTGTGCGGGTACGGATTCCAGCCTTGGAAATTGATAACCCCAAGCGAGACGACGCCCTGCTGACAGAAGTTGCCCAACTGTCCCGGGGAGAATACTACATCGGACTCACAACAGCCACTAATGCGAGCGGAGCTAACCGGGTCCCACTGACGAGCCATTTGGAACCCCAAGACCAACAAACAACACTACCTGGCACGCCTGACCCGGATTTTGAAGAAAAATTGATGGGCTGGCTCATCGGCCTTATCTGCGGTGCCCTCTGCCTCGAATGGCTGCTCCGTCGACTGGCCCGACTCGCCTAATCCAAAAATCAACTTGGCAGAAAGACTGCTTCTTAAGACAATAGACAGTTCAACGACGAAACGAGCAACGATGCCCGCGACCAACGAAAAACTACACCCGCATGTCCGACGCCTGCTGGCCGGCTTGCGCTGGCGCATCCGACTCTATATCTGGCTCGAAGGCCTGTTCGTTGCTTTGCTCTGGCTGGGAATGACTTTCTGGGCCAGCCTGGCTATCGACTATCTGCCGGTCCTGGTTGGTGCCAGTGAACTGCCCGTAGCCACACGGGCTATCCTGCTAACCGCGATCAGCCTGACACTGGGCTTCATCCTGTACCGCTGGATCCTGCGACGCACCTTCGTACAACTTGCCGATCGCAGCATGGCCGTCCTCCTGGAACGCAAGTACAAGAACTTCCAGGATCGCCTCGTAACGGCTGTCGAAATGCATAACCGTCCAGATCATGCCGAAGAGTTCAGCGAGGAGATGCTCGAGCAAACCAGCGACGAGGTAAGAGAACACCTGGACCAGGTAAAACTCCATCGCGTCTTTAACAAGGGAGCGCTGCTAAAACGATTCCTGTTGGCTTGCCTGCTCATCGTGCCAATGGGTGACCTGGCTTCCTTCGATTCCAGTTGGACCTACCAACCCAATACCGACTACACCTCGGCCCTGGAACTTGGCATGCGACGACTTTACCTGCTCGATAACAAACCCTGGCCACGCAAAGCCAAAATCGATGTCGTAGGAATTGAACTGATTCGCACCAACACCGGAAACACCAGCATCGAACTGGAGACACAAAAAACATTCGATGAAAATCGTACTCTTAAGATTGGACGTGGTGCCAACCTCAAACTGCTCGTCCACGCCGATCGCAGCAAAACAGTCCCCAAGGAATGTGTCATCCACTACCGGACCGAAGATGGAGTTTCCGGGCGTCGCAAAATGATCAAGCAGGGGAGCACGTCGGGCGACTTCCAACTATTCGTCTTTGACGACAAACCTCTTAAAGGAATCCTGACCAGCCTGCGATTCGATGTCATTGGATTCGATGCCAGGGTACGGGACTACCACATCCAGGTAGTCGACAATCCAACCATCATCGAAACCACTCTCGACTACAAGTTCCCACGCTACATCGACAAACTAGCGGTCCGGGGCGAAGACTGGATTAAAGGTAAGTCGCTGCCATTCGGCACCAACTTGGATATTCATTTCAAAAGCAACAAATCACTGCGACAGGTACATTTATTCAGCCTCTTCCAGGAAGACCAGACCAGCGACGCCAACACAGCAACCAGCGAAACCGCCAACGACCATACAGTCATCCAACTGGTTCAGGTTAAAGATCAAAAACAAGATCAACCCATCCCCATGGCGATTGCCATGGCCGGTACTACGACTGACCCGGAAACCAGTCGCCCCGTGCAAGTGAATCTCGCAGACCAGGCAAAACTGCGAGACCCTAAAACCAAAACAATTCTCCAATGGACTCTTCGGGACGACAAACTGATCATCCTCGGAGAGGAGAGCAAGCAAACCCCCGCTGCCTTGCCTGTTCAAGTAGAAGCACAAGACACACGAACCCAACAGTGGTTGCCCGCTACGGTCACACTCGCCAGCAAATCCGGCACACAATTCGACTACCGTACCGCCAGCCTCCATCGCAACCTGGCCCTTGATATCCTGCTGGTCGACAACGATGGTGTCGTTAGCGAACGACCTCACCGCGTCTCCCTGGCAGCCAATCGTGACACTGCGCCCGTGGTCGAAATCGCCGTGAAGGGAATCGGCGCAGCCGTCACCCCAGATGTCGTCATCCCCGTCGCTGGCAGTGTTAAAGACGATTACGGAGTGGCCAGCAACTGGTTCCAGGTACAAACTGGCGAAAGTGAACCTGAACGATTTGATTTCAAACTTCAAAGCGAACAAAAAATCGGCAGCCGCCTCGACTTCCGTGAAATTCGCTCGCAAGAAGGCGGCCTCGAATTAACACCAGGCCAGCGACTGGTCCTGACCGTCCATTCTGCAGATCACTACGACCTCGAGGGAGATCCTAATGTCGGCAGCAGCAGCCCCCTGACGCTCGATATCGTAACGCCCGACCAACTGCTGTCGCTCTTGGAACGACGCGAACTGGCAACCCGACAACGTTACGAACTCATTATCGAAGAAGTGACGGTCATGAAAGATTCCTTGCAACGAGTGGCCGAAGAAGCCCAAGGACTTAATGACCCAAACGCCGGAGACGACCCCGAAGACAAACAACCAGCAAATAACGAGGCAACTGACAACGATAAAGAACTAACTGCCGAAGAGAAACAAAAACGCGCCCAAAGCTTGCGGCTGCTACGCGTTCAGCGGGCCCTGTTGCAAAGCCAGAAATCAGCCCAAGAAATTCTCGGTGTCGCAACCACTTTCGATGATATCCGAGAGGAACTCGTTAATAATCGAGTCGATACGGCCGATCGAAAATCGCGACTGCAAGAACAAATTGCTCAACCACTCTTCCAAATCGCACAAGAATCCTTTCCCCAACTCGACCAACGCCTCAACGACCTCCAACCGCTAGTTGGTCAAGCTAATCAAGAACCACAGGCAGCCCTCGAAGCACTCACACAGGCTGTCGATATCCTGCAACAAATGGACGAAGTACTACAAAAAATGCTGGAATTGGAGACCTATAACGAATTAATTGACCTCGTCCGCTCCTTGATCCAAGAACAGACAGAAATCCAGGAAAAAACACGGAAAGAACGGAAGAAACAACTGCTCGATTTGCTAAAATAAAATCACTTCACAAACTGGCCCAGGCCCCTAAGAAGAGGGGTAAATTGCCAATCGGCATGGCCATAGTGGAAACTCAACAGTAATAATTAACGTCAGACTCTTTAGAAACTTAGCGACTGTCGAAATATAGCTCCCGCGGAGATCCTTATGTATCGCAAGCTCTCAAGCTCATTGCTGCTCGCTACTGTCATCGCACTGCTTGCAATGACCAACTCAATCGCTCAGGACAAGCAACCCGCTCCAGCCAAAGCAAAGCCGGCAGCAACTGATCAAGAATCCTCGGAAAAAGAGTCCGAAGAACCAACCAGTATCGATGAACTGGCTTTGTCCCAAAGTCGCCTGGCCGATAAATATGCCCGGCTCGAAGAACTCATCTTCAAAATGGCTGAATTCGAAGCTCCTACCAACCCGCGACGAGCTTCACTGCTAAAGCAAGCCTACAAGCAGTCCAAAGATCGACTCACCAAAACCCAACTCAATGCCATTTCCCAACTACTCAACCAGCAACAATTGAAACGGGCCGTAGAAGGCCAGGAAATCGGCCGCCGCGACATGGAGGCGCTTCTTAAACTCCTGCTGACAGAAAACCGGCCCGATCGCCTAAAAAGTGAACAAGCACGCATCCGAGAATACATCCGCGACTTAGAACGTCTGATTCGACTCCAAAAAAGCCTGCAAGGACAAAATGAAGGCGGCGTCGACGCAGAGCGACTAGCTAACGACCAAAAAAATCTCGCCAAACGCACCGATGATTTAGCCAACAAAATTCAACAGAACGAAGAGGGCGGTGGCAACAACGACGGAGATAACAAAGGCAAGAACGAAGGCGATAGCAAAGGCAAGAACGAAGGCGATAGCAAGGGCAAGAGTGAAGGCGACAGCAAGGGAGACAGCGAAGGAGAAAGAAAGGGCGACAGAGAAGGAGACAGAAAGGGCAACAGAGAAGGAGACAGAAAGGGAGAGAGCGAAGGAGACAGAAAGGGAAAGAGAGAAGAAGAC
>CAZXJC010000677.1:0-2622 GCA_964640885.1 uncultured Pirellulaceae bacterium
CAGCGACGGAGAATCCGCTGACCAGCCGGGTTTTGGCTAACCGTCTTTGGCACTGGATATTTGGTAGCGGTTTAGTCCGTACCGTCGACAATTTTGGGATCACGGGTGAAAAACCTTCGCATCCTGAATTGCTCGATTACCTGGCTACTCGTCTGCTGGAAGAAGACTGGTCCGTAAAGATGATCTTGCGAGAAATCGTTCTCTCGCGAACCTACCGACTTTCTTCGCAACCAGTAGCGTCATCGCTGGCTGCTGATCCTGAAAATCGTTTGCTTTGGCGAATGAATCCACGGCGACTGGAAGCAGAGAACCTGTTAGACACGATGCTGATGATCAGCGGCCAGTTGCGTTCAGAGATCGGGGGGCCGATGGTGCGAAAGGGAACGCCCAATGACTATAACTATCAACATGAAGGAAAGCGGCGAGCCATCTACTGGCCCGTTTTACGGAATTCGTTACCCGATATCTTTCAGGTTTTTGACTTTGCCAATCCGAGTATGGTAACAGGGCGTCGTGATGTTAGTAGCACTTCGTCGCAAGGGCTCTTCATGCTAAACAACCCGTGGGTGATCGAGCAGGCAGAGCAGGCAGCGATCCGTCTGTTAGAACAGCCTCAGTGGGATGATCGGCAGCGATTGGAGTGGCTGATGCGTGCTACCCTGGGACGTCCGGCAACGGAGAAGGAATTGAATTTAACACTGACGTTCGTGGAGTCGGCCAGTGCAGACGAGTCGTCGCGACGGCTAAAATGGACTCAGGTGGTACAGGCTTTGTTTTCGTCGCTGGATTTCCGTTATAATCGATAGGTTGAATAAGTCCTTGTGGGAGTTGTGAGTGATGTCTTTGTTGAGCTTCAATCGACGCCAGGCATTGAAGGTGTCAGCCTGTGGATTTGGCTACTTAGCCCTGTCCGGCTTGCTTAATAGCAAGGTGACTGCTGCACCGACGAATCCACTCGGCGCCCGGAAGCCGCATTTCAAGCCACGGGCTAAACGGGTTATTTTCTTGTTCATGCAAGGCGGGGTCAGTCATGTTGACTCCTTCGATTACAAGCCGCTGCTGGCAAAAAAGAATGGTCAGACGCTGGCCTTTGACGATGCCCGCGTGATTGCCAACACGGGCAAACGGGGTAGCTCCCAGAAGATCATGAAGGAGCTCTGGAAATTTCGACAACATGGTCAGTCTGGACGCTGGGCTTCTGAGTTGTTTCCCGAAATGGCTCAACACGTCGACAAGATGTGCATGCTGCACTCGATGCATACCGAGGGAGTGGCTCACGGTCCGGCGACTCTGTTTCTGCACACGGGTGCCACGAACTTCGTGCGACCCTCGATGGGATCCTGGATCAACTATGGCCTTGGCAGTGAAAGCGAGGACTTGCCCGGATTTATTTCCATTTGTCCTTCTCCCGGTAATGGTGGCGCCAGAAATTATGGGACTGCCTTCCTGCCACCGGTTTACCAGGGAACACCGATTGGTAGTGCCGGGAAGCCAGCGGCCAATACAACGATTCGTGACCTGGTCAATCGGCGTTACGAATTGTCCCAGCAACGGGAACAATTTGAATTGCTGCGGTCGCTTAACGCGGAACAATTGAAACGAAATCCAGACGATGCCAATCTGGAATCCGTGGTTAGCTCCCTGGAACTGGCCTGGCGGATGCAGAACAACGCTCCTGGCGTACTGGATTTCTCGAATGAATCAGCCGCGACTCTCAAGATGTATGGTGTCGACGAGAAAGAAACCAATGATTTTGGTCGCCAGTGCTTAATGGCCCGACGTTTTTGCGAAGCGGGGGTCCGTTATATCCAGGTGACCTACGGGGACGGTTCTCCCAACCCTGCCTGGGATCAGCACTCCAATATGCCCAAGCATGCTGACCATGCACGACGAGTTGATAAACCGATTGCAGCCCTATTAACCGATTTGCAGCAACGTGGGTTGCTGGAAGATACGATTCTCTGGTGGGGTGGGGAATTCGGTCGTACGCCCTATGCCCAGAACAACGGCACTGGCCGAGATCACAATCCAAGTGGTTTTACAGTTTGGCTGGCCGGTGGCGGTGTGAAACCGGGTTACGCTTACGGTGAGACGGATGAATTTGGCCACCAGGCCGTCAAGGATAAGACTCACATGCATGACCTGCATGCTACGATCCTGCACTTGCTGGGCATGGATCACGAGCGTCTGACCTATCGTTATTCCGGCCGGGATTTTCGGCTGACCGATGTCCACGGTCGCGTAGTCAAAGATATCATTAGCTGATCACTTGCTGGCCGGTTTGTCTTCAACGATCGCTGCATGGACCGTCCCGGCGATAATCTTTGCCCCCGCTGCATTCGGGTGAACCCCGTCGGGGAGCAAGTCACGGTGGTCATCCAGGGCCAGGAAAAGATCGATGATCGGTAATTTCTTTTCCTTAGCGACCGATTCGATTAGGGGGATGACTTCACCCTTGACCGTTTTTTCGTTGATCCCCCAGCGAGTTCGAGCTACCGGAGCCGGTTTACAGAGCCAGATCTTGGGCTTGCTCGGCAGGTCCTGAAAGTGATCGATCAGCGCCCCGAGATCATTGGCATATTCTCCCCGGTATTTCCAGTATTGCGGTTTGCTGTCGTTGGT
>CAZXJC010000678.1:0-2808 GCA_964640885.1 uncultured Pirellulaceae bacterium
GCTCAGGTAGGGTTGCTGCTCAAAGAATTGAGGAAAGAGGACAGGTTGAAGAATACGGTGGTGATCTTTTGGTCCGACCATGGCTGGCACCTGGGAGAACAGAGCGCCTGGTCGAAGATGACGAACTTTGAGATCGCGACCCGGGTTCCACTGCTGATTGCTGCCCCCGGCCTGAAGCCAGGCCGTACCCGTTCGTTGGCTGAACTGGTTGACCTCTATCCGACGCTTTGCGAGTTGACTCAGCTGCCAGCTCCACCGCATTTGCAAGGTGAGAGTCTTGTCGAGATATTAAAGAGTCCCAGGAGCAAGGCGGGTGGGACTGCGTGTAGCCAGTATCTGAGATTTCGCGGCAAGTACATGGGGCGCGCCTTGCGGACGGATCGCTACCGCTTTGTCCAATGGATTGAGGTCAGGACCGGAAAGGTTGTCGAGCGAGAACTTTACGATCATCACTCGGATGTGGCTGAGATGAACAATCTTGCCGCAGACCGCCGCTACCAGCCGCAAGTTGAATTATTGACCCGCGAGCTGAAAAAGCGATTTCCGTAGTTAGCCGGTTTGCAGTAGCACCAGGCGATTGTAGAGCGTATCCCAGCGGCTAACCGAAACTGACGTGCTCCAGGAATCGCCACGTCTCAGATCGCGAACTTCGGCGCTACTCCCATTGAGTGTGAATAATTCTACCGCTTGCTCGCTCCCTGCAATGACACCGGTAATCGTGTAGCCATCCTCGTACTGGTCTCCGTCACTGGAGGTGAAGGTGGATTGGCTGCGTTCGACTTCGACGGTGACTGTGAAGGACTGGCCCTGGACGCTTTCGATTAGTTGAGCCCGTTCGCTTCCGGTGTTCTCGGAGTCGGCAAGCTGGGCCAGCAGTGCCATGATAGGATCGGTGGCTGCTGCAGGTGGTGGCGGAGCGACCGGTTCGCTGCTGGCAGGTTCTTGAATAGTCGGTTCGCTCACGGTCGGTTGTGGTGGCTGGCTAGCGGCAGCGGCTGCCACTGGTACGGGAACTGGGGCCGCTGGTTTCGTTTCTGCTGGCGGACTTTCCGGGGGAGCAGCTGACGGGTCGAGGAATTCAGCGGGGACGACTGTGGCGTACCATTTTTGTTTCCAGTCCGGGACCCCTGGCAGGTCGATGCGGATTTCGATTGTCCAGTCGATGTCGTTGGACCCGCTGCTGAAACTGTAGACGCTTGTTTCCGGAAATGGAACCACGAGTTCTTTCTCGTACGGTTGGCCGGTAAGTAATAGTCCCTCAGGTTCTAACGTTATAATTTCATCGTGGAGTTTTTTTCTATGGGTCGTCTTGTTAGTCCCACTGCCGGAGATGGCCGTCTCTGTGCAACGCAGGCGAGCCGTGATTCCGTTGATGGGAACGTCTCGTTTGGGGGTGAAGCGGAGCGTCGCCGTCCAGGTGCCGCCAGGGCCGAGGGTTTGGGGAACGTACTCCGCGTGATCGCCGCCAATGGTTTTCAATTCGACTTCACCCAGACGCTTACTGAGCATCGAGTCCCTTATGTGGGTATAGAGAATGTAAGGTATCGCGATGGGAAAGATCGCGATTACAAAGCTAACAACGAACACCCAGAGAAGAATCGTGGCCCAGAGTGGTGTTGGTTTTTCTTCTGCCTCCTCTTCCTCTTCTGGTTCTGGCGGGATCGGAGGATTGCCGGGCAGTAAGATATATTCGGCTTCTAACTTCGGGTCGATGGCCCAGGGTACGTCGACCTGGACTTTTACGAAATGATCGATATTGATTAATGTCCCGCGATAGGTGATGGGTTCCACGTCGGCTTCAAAAGAGAAGGGGAACTTGAACGTTTCGCCGGCCATCAGTTGGGCATCGCTGGCAACAATCTCCAAGTGTTCCTCGCCGCTACTCGTGTTGCCTCGTCCATGAGTTTTCCAGAAATGGCTGAGGGTGATTCCCTTGCTCGTCAGGTCCTTGTTGACGGTGACGCGGGCAGTGCCGCTGACCGTTTCGCCCCCACGGTAGGTGGCATCATCCCGGTCAAAGTCAATCGTGATATCGCACTTGGACACGTCTGGTTTCCTTTCCCATTGGAGTCGTTATGCCTAGTTTTGGACGAGGGTCAGGATAACGTTTGCTCCGCTCGCTGGCAAACCGGCTGATAGCGACGGTAGAAATGGTTGGTCCTGGTGGCAGGTCAGCGGTTTCCACGGCCGGTTGACGTTGTGTTATGATGCGGGAAGCAAGCCTTACCTTACGACAAGAATCTAATTAGCAGGAGTCCATGACCGTGTACCGACGAATCCTTGTCAGCATGATCTTCTCGATCTCTGTAGTTGTGACTGCCCAGGCTGCCGATAAGGTAGACCAGGGAAAACACCTCTTTATTCTCTCCGGCCAGTCGAACATGGCGGGGATGAATCCCAAGGTTTCCTTTGCACCGACCGTAGCCGCTGCCTTTGGCAAGGAGAACGTGATCGTGGTCAAAAGTGCTCAGGGTGGGCAGCCGATCCGCAAGTGGTACAAGAAATGGACGGATGCTAACGGAAAACCATCAAAATCCGCTGGCGAACGCTATGATCTCCTGATGAAACAGGTGAACCTGGCCATCAAGGGTCAGTCTCTCAAAAGTGTTACCTTCGTCTGGATGCAGGGAGAACGAGATGCTCGGGAAAGCCATGGCAAGGTTTATGAGGCCAGCTTGAAAGGTCTGCTGGCTCAGCTTAGCGGAGACTTGCATCGCAAGGATATTAACTTTGTGATTGGACGGTTGAGCGATTGGGGTTTGAAGAATTCCGGGCGACCGGATTGGAAACTGATTCGCGAAGTGCAGG
>CAZXJC010000679.1:0-5297 GCA_964640885.1 uncultured Pirellulaceae bacterium
GCGGTAGTAATCTTCCTGGGGAATCGGGTCAAACTTGTGCTCATGACAGCGTGCGCAGCCGATGGTCAAGCCGAGAAACGTTTCCCCGGTAGTGCGCAAGATGTCGTCAAGTTCATCCCAGACGGCCAGTGTTTTGTCGTCCGGTTCATCATCCCAGACACCGATTCGGTAGAATCCCGTGGCGACAACCGAGTCGAGCGTCATGTCGGGCAATTCATCGCCAGCCAGTTGCTCGAGGATGAAACGGTCGTACGGTTTGTCCTCGTTGAATGCCCGAATGACGTAGTCACGATACCTCCAGGCATTCGGTTTCCCATCGTCACGTTCGTAGCCGTTGGTTTCGGCGTAACGAACCAGGTCTAGCCAGTGTCGCCCCCAGCGTTCCCCGTACTGGGGTCGTGCCAGTAATTGGTCGATCAGGTCTGCGTAGGCTTCAGGTGACTGGTTGGCTACAAAGGCGGCGACTTCCTCTGGCGTCGGTGGCAAACCGATCAGGTCGATGTAAAGGCGGCGAATCAACTCCCGACGGGTTGCCGGTGGGGAGGGAGAGAGTCCCGCTTGTTGCAGCTTGCGAGAGACGAAAGCATCGATCGGTTGCGCTTTCCAGGGATCCTTTGAAACGGCTATTTTAGGTCGTACGAGCGGTTGAAATGACCAGAACGCGCGATCTTCGTCAGTGATCTCAAAGGCCTTGCCATCAACCTGGTGGCGGACCTTCGTATCACCGGGCCAGGGAGCACCCATCTGGACCCAGCTGTGCAAAATGTCAATCTCCTTTTTGGACAGCTTGCCACTGGGCGGCATTTCCAGGCTGCCATAATTGATGGCGTCAATGAGCAGGCTGTCGGCTGGCTTTCCGGGAACGATGGTCGGTCCGCTCTCACCACCGGTTAGCAGGTTAGCGCGGGCATCCAGCCTTAGTTTCCCCTGTTGTTTCTTGGGACCGTGGCACTTGAAGCAGTGCTGGGATAACAGGGGACGGACCTTGTTCTCAAAGAATTTTAACTGGTCCGGCGTAGGACGATTTGGTTCTGCCGCCAGGCTGACGGCGGCCTGGCCGAGTAACATTATGCAGAGGATACGCTGGATCATCGTCAACTCAATCAATTATGGCAGCAGAACCTGGAGGTGGGGAGTTTTCACCATCGGGGACGGTGTCAACTTTCCCTACGACTGCAGTATAGCCTAGGGCCAAGCCAAGACCAATTGAAGTCAAAGGGCTGACTCCGTTTGAGCGGAGAGTCATTCTGCTGAGAAGCCGTAGAGGAAGGCTCGTTTTAGGTGAAAACTGAATCGCCGCGCATTTGCTGGTAGCGGTTTGGCCGATTTCCATTTCACAATCACGTTATCGTGATCTCCGCTGACGGGCAGACAGTCAACTGCTGAGAATCCCGGTAACACGTTTCCGCCCCCATCAAGGACGGCGACACGGAGTTCTCCTTGCGGTCGTGTTACCAGGTTCACATGCAGTTGCTTATCAGCAAGGTTACGGGAAGTCGTGGTGGCAGTTCCCACGTAGGGGCCGCCAATGGCCGGTGCCAGTGCCCACAAACGACTGCGCTGCCAGCTGGCCCGGCAGAGGGCACTGTAATTAGGCAGGGAACTGGACTGCCGGCTGAGTCGTTCACCACGGGCTTTCAGCTTGCGCGGCCCTGATTGTTTCGTGTTAAACAGGTCACCATGTAGCGATTCGTTACCTGCGTAATAGACGTACAAGCGATTACCAGCAATGACCGGGCTGTGCATTGGCCAGATCATACCGCCACCAAAGTCTCCCAGGGGTGGATTCGGTAAAGCAGGACGACGATCCGGTCTCCACCAGTGCACGCCGTCTCGTGAGGCAGCCCATTGCAGGTCAATTTGCTGTGTGTGGTTATGGTAAATCGTTACGGTTGCCACGTAGCCGCCGGGAACTTTTACGGGACAGAGTTCCATGAATTGAGTGTCGGCCGGATCGCGCCAGTCGGGTGTCATGATCAGTCGCGTGGGGTCGGACCAGGTGCTGCCGTCACGGCTGGTGCGTTGACCAATCAAACGCACTCCACCGTCGGCAATGTCAAACGGAGTCACCCCGCCAGGAAACGCTGGTAACTCTGTTTTATGATTGGCCACGTAGGTACCATCATCGAGTCGATAGATGAAACAGCTGTCACTTGTGTTGAGCGTGATAGGGCCTTCTACGGGTGTCCACTTGCGACCGTCCGGGGAACGGAATCGATAGAGCCCGTAAGGATGGGTTTTTTTACCGGCTGCCAGGGGCAGTCCCGGGATTCGACCCTTAGCACCGAGGTAAGTGGGGTGACGAAAGACAAACATCTCGTACGGCAACTTCCGTTTAGGGTCGATGTTGACTGAAGCATACGAGCACCAAATATCCATCAAGATGTTTGTTTCCTGGTTACCTTTCCAGGGGACAAAAGAGAGCTTGGGTCGTTGCCATTTGACGCCATCTTTACTTTCCAGGTAGGTCAACAAGCGATCGTTGCGCCAGGTTCCCGGGCCGAGGGGTTGAGAAGTTGGCGTAGAAACTTGCCAGGCTTTCCAGAGTCCGTCAATTGGATCAAGTAAGACCGTGCCATGACTAAAGACACCTCCCTTATCCCATGGCATTTCCGGTTCTAACAGCGGATTATTGGGATCAGGCTGGCCTTGCTCAATGCGCCAGCCGACCAGTTCCATGGTCTCAAAGTCACTGGCCATAACGAAAGGCAAAGGGGAGCCAGCTTCCTGTTGCGCCTGAATGATCGAGAGTGGGATCAGCAGTAAGCTCAGCATCGCGGCCAGCCAGGAGAATCGAAACATGTTTTTTTCTTTGCGTGAAGTGGTGACGGATGTTGGTTAGGCACAGTGGGATATCTCTTGCTGCAACCGCCACTGCGAGGTAGCTGCTGTGGCACAGTTCATTACTTGTTAGCAATGTTGTAGCAGCGCAATATCCCCTGGTCACGGAGATAGAGTCGTTTTTGAGCAATCACCGGCTGAGGCCAGGTTTGGGCCTGCGTACGTGACTCACGAAACTTGCTCTTGAGTCGATAGCCCTGTGGGGTGGCTTCAATCAGAGCGACTACACCATCCTGGTAACGGAAGTAGAGATGTCCGTCGGCATAAGCGATAGCCGCCGACCCTTTTCCTGCTCCACGGCCCGGTCGCCAGACATCTTTCCCAGTTGCCATGTCGAGGCAGAGCGGGAATCCATTATTGTGTCCATGGCCCATGTAGATTTTTCCATCTAGCAGAATCATGCCACCGTGATGGTTCTGCACTTCGCTGTTCCGCTTGTAGTAAACCTCTTGGGCTGCCCGTCCGCCACGAGCCACTTTTAGCAGGGCTGCGCCGCCGTCGCCGTATCCGCTGGAACAAAAGACATAATCGCCGCTGACCAGGGGTGTCGGAACGTTGGCTGTACCGTTAGCGATACGATTGTATCCCCAGAGGAATTGGCCCTTCTCCGATACACTAATCACGCCGCGGCCTACCAATTGGACATATTGTTTCACGCCACCGGCCTGGCTGATGACGATTGACGAATAGCCAGCGCCGTCTTTACCGCGGTTGCCACTACTAGGGAGTGCGGCGGTCCAGATAGTTTTTCCTGTTTGTTTGTTGAGACAGGCCATCATGGCTTGCTTGCCTCCCGGCGTGCAAAGTAGTCGGTCGCCGTCGATTAGCGGTGATTCACTGAATCCCCAGCCTGACATCATGCGGCCACCAAAATCACCGGAAAAACTGCGACGCCAAATTTCTTTACCCGTTTCGGCGTCCAGGCACATTAATTCTCCGGCCAGTGAAAGGCCATAGACGTGTCCATCGTTGATCGTGGGGGTGCAGTTGGGTCCTCGCTGTTTGCCCCCGGGGCCGACGAAAGTTTCCCATATCGTGTTTCCCTTGGCAGCATCAATGCAGATGATGAACTCACGCCCGTCTTTACGGCCCATGGTGTAGAGTTTTCCGGCCACTACTGAGACACTGGCATAACCGCCTCCCAGGCTATTGTTTTCCCAGACGACCTCGGGACCGTCGGCAGGCCACTCGCTCAGCAGCCCTGTTTCCTGGCTGATCCCGTCGCGTGCCTGGCCACGCCAAGTTGGCCAGTCACCGGTTGCGGCCACGTTGTTGGTCGTGGTAGCCACTGCGACGGTTGTCTTAGTGGTCGATGTGCTGCGGCGCTGGCCGACAAGGTATTGGCGGTCTCGCGTACTGAGAACGTTAAGGGGAACCTTGATGGTCTTGGTATCTTCTTTGCGCTCCAATTCTACGTCTTTCTCGTTGATACGGAGCAGGCGGGCTTCCACTTCGTAGCTGCCGCTGCGGTCTCGCCAGGTTCGATAGCCGTTTTTATTCTGTCCAGATCCCTGTTGGGTGGTTAAGACGAGTGCGGTGGTGACCAGCAGCAGGAGAGTGAGTAATCGTTTCATGGTCGTTCCTGGTAAAGCGTTGGGTGTGAGTTTAGTAGTAGTCAAGCAAGCGGTTTTGCAGACGCTATGACTGGGTGCAGCATGACGGAATTATTGCAGAAAGGCAACTTGAGTCAGGGGTTTTTCTCGGTGCGGATTTGAAAACCTCTGGTAAGACGGAATCGGTTCACGATTGATTTCACTGCCGTGAAAAGCTGGAAAAGAATCGTGAGGTTCGATTGGGAGGCACTGATTTATATGGTACGGTGCAGATCGTTGGAGCGTGACGAGTGGACATCAACTGTCCCGGCGCAGTCAGCCTCAATCTGCAATGCGAAATTGATTTAACAAGAACAGTGTTTTGTCAGAAAGCTTGAACCATGAACGAACATATTTGCCAGTTGATCACCACGGAAACCGAAGCCCAGGAATTGCTGAATTCTTCCACCAAGGCCTACCTCGAGGGAACCCAGGAGTGGATGTGGGTGACCACGAAACAACTCAACCAGATGCCAACGCTCCAAGGTGGCAGGCATGTCTTTATCTACAAGTCGCTGGTGCCCAGTGGCGCAACGGGGCGGTTGGACAGCGTGATGAACTTCCTGCACAAGATCTACGCTGGGGGTAGCTAACTCGCTGACTGCAGTCTTAAGTTTCCACAGCGTGGGCCTGTAGATCCTCGAGTTCAACGAATTCTAGCGCTGACATGTGGGTGGCTTCGACTACCACCCGAGGAGCCATACCAGCCTCAAGTGCTTCTTTCCATCGTAAAACACACAGGCACCAGCGATCCCCAGGCTTCAGTCCATCAAAGCCCATCATCGGCAGCGGGGTGGAAAGGTCGTTTCCGCGAGAGGCAGAGAATTCCAGGAATTCCTCGGTTACCTGGGTGCAGACCAGGTG
>CAZXJC010000680.1:0-5547 GCA_964640885.1 uncultured Pirellulaceae bacterium
CAGCACTCCAAAACCCAAAGCTGTCTGCATTCAAGGACCTTGCGCACTCAACACATAGAGACTTTACCCGTTCGCTATTGTTGCAAGTAGGCTTAATCAACCAGGAAGGCCTTGATAATGCATGACAAAAGAAAGGTGCTAATATAACCCAAGGGGTGTCGTCTGGGCTGTTCTTCCTCAACGCCGGACGAGTGAACAAGCCCGGTGTTAATTCCTTCGCTGGGAAGTGCGATGCAGTGATTGAGAGGGTTGCGAAGTCGCACTATTCATTCTGTGCCAGAATTTTGATGTGAATAAGATGCATAACACCGAAAACCTCATTACAGAGCGTAAGACCTTTGTCACCCATCTGGAGTGCGGGATGGCTGGGGATCACTATGCGTCAGACCGAATTCATGGGCTGTCAAAGGAAGGGAAGCCGTTGCTTGTAAAATATGACTTGGATGCACTGGCTCAGGAGGTCACCCCGGAAGTGTTGGCCAATCGACCTGCAGATATGTGGCGGTACCGTGAATTTCTTCCCGTTCGCCATGTTCAGAATATTGTTAGCCTTGGCGAATGCCATACACCGCTGATCCCATTGCCACGATTGAGATCCGGAAACGGCGAGTTGATTATTAAGGATGAAGGGCGATTGCCAACCGGATCCTTTAAGGCACGGGGACTTTGTGTGGCCGTCTCCATGGCCAAAGAACTGGGGATTCGCAAGGTTGCTATGCCTACCAATGGTAATGCGGGTGCCGCACTGGCGGCCTATTCCAGTCGCGCCGGCATGGAAAGCTATATTTTCTGTCCCGCCGATACGCCACCCATCAATGTGGAAGAGATTGCAGCTCAGGGGGCTAATGTCTGGCGTGTGAATGGGCTTATTAATGATTGCGGTAAACTTGTCGGGGAGGGAAAGGAAATCGCCGGATGGTTTGACTTCTCAACGCTCTAGGAGCCGTACCGTATTGAAGGGAAAAAGACAATGGGGCTGGAACTGGCCGACCAACTAGGATGGTCAGTGCCCGACATTATTTTTTATCCAACCGGGGGCGGAACAGGGCTGATTGGGATGTGGAAGGCCTTCAACGAATTGAAGGAAATGGGGTGGCTGGCCGGAAAACTGCCGCGCATGGTCGCGGTGCAGGCCAGTGGGTGCGCGCCGATGGTCAAAGCGTATGAAGCTGGTGTCGAACACGCGGTGCTCTGGGAAAATGCGCACACGGTAGCTGCAGGAATTCGGGTGCCGGTTGCGGTTGGTGATTTCCTTATCCTCAGGGCAGTTCGGGAGAGCAAGGGTTTTGCGACTGCCGTGGACGACCAGGCCATTCTGTCCGCCGGCCAGGAGGTCGCGGAGAAGGAAGGATTTCTGATGTGTCCTGAGGGGGCAGCCACCTATGCAGCTTACAAGCAGGAAGTCGCCAATGGCCGCGTCGGTGTTGATGAAACAGCTGTTTTGTTTAATTGTGCCACGGGACTGAAGTACCCTCTTGTGCCTGTCGAAAAAAGCATCGACTGCACCCAGTCGGTCGATTACAGCCAATTCGTTTGACGATTTTGTACGCCGGTAACTATGGAGGACTATGCCTGAAATCTTGGTGAGCGAAAAAATCGAAGGTGATGCGATGGACCGGTTGTGCATGGAGTTCGAAGTCATGTTTGAGCCAGATTCTTGGCAGAACCCCGATCATCTGTCCCAGTTGATCAGAAATGTTCGGGCGATTATCGTCCGCAATCAGACTCAGATTACGGCTGGCCAGATTGCCGCTTCCCCAAAACTAGAAATTGTCGGGCGTGCCGGAGCGGGCCTTGATAATATTGATGTCGAGGCGGCGACGGAAGCGGGTGTGGTGGTGACATCTGCTGCCCGGGAAAATTCATTGTCCGTGGCTGAGTTTACGATCGGCCTGATGCTTTGTTTGGCTCGAAAAATTCCTGGTGCGCATGCCGATACCCGGCAAGGCAGCTGGAACCGAACCCAGTTCGTGGGAAGCGAGCTGTCGGAAAAAATGTTGGGGATTGTTGGTATGGGCAGAATCGGAATGCTGGTCGCTCAGCGTGCGCAAAGTTTCGGGATGAGCATCCTTGCCCACGATGACTATGTCGACCCTGATATAGCTCTTCGTAACGGCCTGGATGTGCGGATGACCTCGCTGAACACACTTCTTTCCCGGGCGGATTTTGTTTCCTGTCACGTGTCGCTGACCGATGGGACGCGCAACATGTTTAACGCGGAGCGGTTCCAGAAAATGAAATCAACGGCTATGTTTATCAATGCGTCACGTGGTGAAGTTGTGGATGAAGTGGCCCTTTTCCAAACGCTGCAGGACAAAAAACTTGCTGGCGCTGCGCTCGACGTACGTAGCGTTGAGCCCCCTGCAAGCAGCTTGCTTCGTGAGTTCAATAACGTGATCCAGACCCCGCATATTGCTGCCTTTACGGTGGAGGCCCAGCAGCGTGTCGTGGCAACAGTTTGTCGAGATGTGACGGCCGTTCTCCGGGGCGGGGAAGCTTTGAATGGGGTTAATTTCCCCAGACCGCTTTATCGAGGCTGAGTAACCAGGTCTACGGGAAAGGAAGTATCGGGTGCCGCGGACAATCAATGTTGGACTTATTGGAGCGGGATGGTTTGGTCGCGAAGCCCACCTCACCAATTTGCTCAAGGTGGATGGTGTTCACGTCCTGGCAGCGAGTAGTCGAAGTGAGGGGAGTCTGCAGCAGGCAAGCGTACTTGGAGGCGACACGCTCCAAACATTCACGGACTGGCGAAAGGTTCTGGATGTCGAGGCGATAGATGCCGTTGTAATCGCTTTACCCAACGATCAGCACCATGCGGCCGCTCTGGCGGCATTTGCAGCTGGGAAACATGTTTTGTGTGAAAAGCCTCTGGGCCTGACCCTTTCCGAATGTGACGACATAATTTCTGCCGCGGAAGCTTCAGGGTGTATCCTGCAAGTAGGTCATGAGATGCGTTTTCAGCGAATGTATCAGAAAATGAAGAAAATGATCGGGCAGGGGGATGTTGGCAAACTGCACTTGATGTGGTGCCGTGAATTCCGTGGGCCCATGCGGCCTGGCTGGCGGTCAACCAAAACGCATAGCGGAGGAACCCTTCTAGAAAAAAATTGTCATCATTTTGATCTTTTCAACTGGATGATGGATCGGGCCCCGCTCCGTGTAGCCGCTCTTGGGGGGCGTGATGTGTTACTGGACCGGGAAGTGCTCGACAATGCACAAGTACTCGTTGAGTTTCAGGACGGGCGCCGAGCCAGTCTGGAACTATGCTTGTTTTCACCCATTGGCGGCGATGTCGAAATTGGTGTCGTCGGTGATGAAGGTCGCATTGATACCCTGAATCAAGAGCAGCGCCTGGTACATCATAATTTCGAGACGTCCAGGCGGACCGAATTAGACGTCGAGGATCTGACCAACGAAACGGGATTTGTAGATGCCGCGGGAAGGATTGACCGTGGTATTCTTTCTGAACTTCAGCATTTTGTTGCCTGCTGCCATGATGGCACACAACCCTTGGCCGATGGGCCATCGGCCCGAATGAGTGTCGCCCTTTGTCTCGCGGCAGAAGAATCCATCAAACGTAGCGAAATGGTAACATTGGAAGAAATTTTCGATAGCGCGTGACCAGCCATGTTGAGGAGTCTGCCCTACTGCCACTCCCGGCTTCTGGTCTGATGGGTTGTTTCGACGGCCCCGTTCGGTACGGTTTCTTTTCCTGGAGAAATTCCCTCAGAAACGCCAGAAAACGATAGTCGCAATGGTTGTCACCACAATGGCTCCACCATAGCAGAGGATGGAGATAAGAGTGGCCATGGGCTTGAGCCCCACATCCACAAGGGTGAAGCGGAAACGGTGAGCCCAGTGGAAGAGGGGAAGGCTGATTACCACGAACAGAACCAGCTTGGTTGCCGGGCGGGATACGGCGGCATGAATTCTTTCAAAATGTAAAGGCTCCGAACCCGCCACTCCAAGAGGCACTAAAATGCCCGTGATAACGATCAGGATGGGAAGCACCATGGCAGCAACCATGCCGCCAGCAGAGAACAGTGACCACCAGATGGGCTCATTGGATTTTGCCATGCCTATACCCCCAATATCAGCCATGCAATGACGATGGAGATCATTGCCCATCCCGCGTAGAAGGTTCCCGCCACCAATCCTTGGGGAACGCGCTCCTCCCCTTTGTAGAGCACGAGAATCTTTGGCGTCAGGTTAAACCAGGTGACGGTGTGGTAGAGCACGAAGGCGAGGGAGATAAGGTGCAACGCGATGCTTCCGGGCGATTGTAAGCTGTTTATAAAATGACCATAGACTTCAGCCCCTTGCGCCAGTTTGTGGACCAAGACCAGGAGGAAAATACAATACCCTGCAACAAAGACACTGGTTAGCTCCCTGATCATGAACAAGATATAAGGTGTTCGTTTTAGCCACCATGTGTTGGGGGCAGGTCTGTGGTAAGCGTTCATTTCTTTTTTTCCCAGGGGATCAAAACATCCTTGAACCAGTCAATGGTGCTGGAGACTTTTGCCCGCTGAATAGCCGCTGCCGGGTCCACCTGTTTGGGGCAAACGGCACTGCACTCTCCTACAAAGGTGCATTCCCAGACCCCTTTATGGCTGGCGATTAGTTCCTGCCGGGTTTCCCTGCCTTGATCCCGGGAGTCCATGTTGTACCGCTGGCCGAGGGCAATGGCGGCGGGACCGATAAAAGAGGAGTCGAGGGCATAGACCGGACAGGCAGCATAACAGAGCATGCAGTTGATACACATGGAGTACTGTTTGAAGCTAGCTAACTCGGCAGGGGTCTGAAGGTATTCACCCTCCTCCAGCGATTTCTCCTCGCCTTCCTTTCTGACGATATATGGCTTCATATCCGTTAGTTTCGTCATGAAATCATCCATTTCGATGACGAGATCCCGCTCTACAGGGAAGCCGCTTAATGGTTCTACGCGAATTTTTTCTGGGTAGTAATCTTTTACGAATGCGGCACATGATAATTTTGGAACTCCGTTGATCATCATACCGCAACTTCCACATACACCCATCTGGCAAGACCAACGGTAGGAGAGGGTTCCGTCGATCTCGTCCTTGATATGATTGATTGCATCCAGCACCACCCAATCTTCAACAAATGGAACTTCGTATGTCTGGAAGGTGGGCTCGTCCTCTTCCTCAGGCCGGTAGCGGAAAATTTCCAGGGTTATGGTTTCTGTCATTTCTTTGTGCCTATTTCTGGTTGCCGTAAACTCGCTTGCCCGGCGGCCACTTGGTGATCACCACGTCCTTGTAATCGATATGTGGTTCTGTATCGCCTCGGAATGCCATGGAATGTGCCAGGTACTGGTCGTCGTCCCTTTCCGGGAAGTCTGTTCGCTGGTGGGATCCTCTGCTTTCTTTCCGTTTAAGGGCGCTGTGGGAAATGGCCTCCGCCACATCCAGCATGAAGTCTAGCTCCAGTGCAGAAGTTAACTCCGTGTTAAAATTGATGCTCTTATCCTCCATGATAACGTTGGGAAAGCGGTCCTTAAGCTCTTTTATTTTGCAGCAG
>CAZXJC010000681.1:0-2755 GCA_964640885.1 uncultured Pirellulaceae bacterium
TCCGGGGGCGATTAGCAATCATTTTGCCGCTATGCACAACCTGCTTAGCGGCCAGTCGGTCAAACGGGTAGCCCAGGGCGTGACCGATGACCAGCCTTATCTCGGTTCGTTTGTTGCCAAGCATAATCCTAGCACTCGTAACATTGTTTCCAACGCCTGGCTCATCAAGTGTGTTGGGCCGCCCGTTTTTTGCGCGCCGAACATCGGTATCGGTGGTTACCTGGGATCTGCTTACGCACCGGTCTTTGTCGGTTCGGCGAAAAATCATCCGGCCATGGATAATTTCGAGCCTCCGCAGATTTACGATCTTGCCGACCATGATCGCCTGGCTGAACGACGTGGATTGCTGGAGGATATCGAAAGCAACGTGTTGGCCAAGGAGGCCGTAGGCAAGGATTGGGCAGACCTGCGTGAGAAGGGTTATGATGCCATGACCCGTCCTGAGGGACGGGAAGCATTTGACCTGCATCGTGAACCGGAAAAGGTCCGCGATCGTTATGGTCGGCATCCACTGGGGCAAAATCTGCTGCTGGCCCGCCGCATGGTTGAGTCCGGTGTACGGTTTGTCACCGTCAACGGCTGGACCGGCCAGGCAACTCACGATCTCAAGGGCCCGCCCAGCAGTAGTTGGGATAAGCACGGCGGCAACATGGGAATGGGCAATGCCTTTGGGAACGGTTCCTATGGCATGGGATTTTGCCTGCCGCGACTGGACCAGGCATTGGCCGGGCTCCTTTCGGATCTCAAGGAACGCGGCATGATGGAGAATACGCTGGTGGTTGTGACTGGGGAGTTTGGTCGTACACCAAAGATTCTCACTCAGGTACCTCCTGGGCGTCAGCACTGGCCTCGTTGTTTTTCCTCGATCATGGCTGGTGCCGGTATTGCCGGTGGTCAAGTCTATGGAAAAACAGACCGGCACGCTGGCTATGTCACCAATAACCCAATTCGCCCGGAAGAGTTGGCAGCGACTGTCTACCACGCGCTCGACATCCCGCTTAATGAGCCACAGAACAACACTGGCATTTCGCGTCCTCTGACGACCGGTAAGCCGGTCGAGGCCCTCTTCGGCTAAAACCCGTTTGTTAGCCGGCTGACGTATCGCCAGGCGGCGGTGGAGGTTCGGGAACAGCAGGTGCGGCTGACTCATTACCGGCAGCTGGCTTGGCTACCGTATCAATCACGCCATGGAGCACCTGGCGGGCATTCTTGACCCAGTTGTCGATGCCGGTACCTTGCAGTGAAAGGCGCCTGTCGATCGAGTAGAGAATCGCAGTGGCCGCGATTACCAGGATGATGAAGTGAAACATGAGGAACATGCCGCTGCCAAAGTAGTTCCAGTCTGCGAAACCGGCAGCCTTGGCAGCAGCAGGGACGGTGGAGACGACATTGCCGTAGCCCCAGTAACAACTGACAAAGAGCTGCGAGAGCAGCTTGGCGAAACCTTCCACTGGCCAGATCACACCGGCCAGGATTACCTGGGGAATGATGGCGACTGGTACCAGGGTCACTGCCATGTCCGTGTTGTTGGCGATCGTGGAAATTAACAACCCGGTGGCAACGCCGCAAATACCGATCAGGGTCAGTGACCAAAGCTGGGGCAGGAATCCACCGGGCAAGTTTGTGGCGAAACGAACAATCCCGAGGAGGGCCACGATTTGTACCGCGGTGATTAGTCCCAGCAGCAGGAATTTGGCGGCGTAGTAACTGATGACGTTCAGGCAAACATCCCGCTCCCGCTCGTAGATCTCTTTTTCCTTGACAATTTCCTTGGCGGCGTTGTTGCAGCCAAACCAGAACCCGCTAATAGTCAACAGGAACAGCACCCGGGCCCCGAACGGCCCCCGTTTTCCAAAGACATCCAAGACCCCCGGGATCTGGCCAAACAGGATGCAAATCAAGAAGGCAATGAAGAGACACTGGACTCCCATCATCAGCAGGGACTTTACGTCGCACAACTGGATTTCCAGGCCGCGGCGGAAAAGTAGTATCAACTGTCGCAAGAAGATGGCGACCAGCTGTAAAAAAGGTTGCCTGTGTCGCCTGTCGACATCGCTGCTACTGTTGGCGACCCGGGACTGGATCTGGGTCTGCATTTGCTGACAGACTGGTGTTTCGGAAAACTGTCGCTGCCAGTCTTGCGGGGATTTGCTGCGTAGGCGATTGTAGACGTCACCGAGTGACTGGATTTCAAAATACTCCCTTGCTTCAGCGGGTGTTCCCGCGAAAGCCAGGTAACCGCCCGGTGCCAAGATAATCACTTTGTGGCAGGATTTCTCGACGTTGGTCAGATTGTGGGTGATGCAGAGAACCGTTTTGCCACCTTCAGCGATACGCCGAAAAATTCGCATGATTTCATGGTCCGTATGCTCATCCAGGCCGGAGGTCGCTTCGTCTACGAAGAGCAGGTTTGGCTCTGAGATGATCTCGTTTGCCAGGCTGGCCCGTTTGACCTGGCCTCCAGAAAGATTCTTGATCGACGTATTGCCCCGGTCGCCAAGGTCGACCGTTCCCTGGTATACGGCGACGACTTTTTGGTAACCTTGCTCACCGAGATCGGGGGGAAGTCGCAGCTTGGCGGTATAGAGCAGGGCATGACGGAGGGGAAGTTCACTGTGCAGGACATCTTTCTGGGGAACCAGTGCCATGTTTTTCTTGATGGCATCGAAATGTGTGTAGAGGTTTTGGCCGTTGAGTAGCACGATTCCCGAAGTTGCCGGCTGCCGGGCACTGAGCGCAATGAGTAGCGTCGACT
>CAZXJC010000682.1:0-3169 GCA_964640885.1 uncultured Pirellulaceae bacterium
TTGTTGCTGTTTGCACCAGAGTTCCAGGGTTCGTAGCTTAAGCTGATCATAATTGTCAGTATCAGAAGAAGAAGGGTGGAATTCCAACTGAGCTGAGGTTTGAGTGTAAGAAGAAGGAGTTTCTGTAAGGTAAGTTTCTATAATAAAGGGATCAACAACCGGTTGGGTATCTGGACTCTCGACTGGGTGGGCTTCTACTGTTTGGGTCTCAGTTTCAGTTGCCGCTGGAGCCTCTTTCTCTGCCCGAAACTTAGGCGCTTCTACCTCGATCACCTCGCCTTTCTCCTGTCTCAGCAATCTAAGTTTGTTGTTTTTCAAGGCCGCTTGCTGAATCTCATACTCCCTTTGCACAGCGTTAGTCTCATACTCAGCTATTTTATCCGTTTGGTGAAAAGCCATGACAGTGAAGGTATAGATATTGCCTCGGCCAGCTTTCTTCTCTATCAGTTCAGCTTCAGCCAGTTCCCTGACGTAGCCACCAATAGTGTTGGCTGATTTACCACCGTCCCAGCACTCCTCAGCAATAGTTTCATACTTCTTGGGGAAGGTTCGGCCCATCAGGTACTCTCTATTACCTCTAGTTTTCTGCATGATACGCAGGTCAATAAGACGACAAAGATACAAATAGAGGACTCTAGCCCCATCAGACAGCTGACGGTATTCAGGTGAGTCAATTACCTCCCAAGCAACGGCAGCATAGTTGAAAGGCAGTTTGGAATGCGATTTAGGAATGTAGTCGACGGTAGCACGAGGGTAAGAAATAGGTTGGTCAGGCAATAGAGCCTGCACTTGTTGGTCAATAGCAGTTGCCATAAAAATCTCCAAACCAAAAAAGGTTGTTGATAGGAGACAGCTAATCTGCTATAATCAGAAGCGCCAACCGCTGATTATAGAGATTAACAATCTCTTCAGACATTTGCCCCAGCTGAGAAGCTGGGGCTTTTTTATTGTTAAATATTATTTAAGCCTGATTACCTGACTTTCACAAGACCGACACCAGACCTCAGCATTATACACGAATTACTTTAAACACGCAAAGTAAAACCTACTATATATTGTGGCTGCCACCAAGCATAATCCTTAGAAACCAAACCTTCACCAACTCGTATTATCAAGTGTTTCGTGTGTTTATATAGGTGACAACACACGACAGTAAACAACCTAATAAACAGGTGACAAACGATGGAAACAAGAGGTGACAGCGGGTGGTATTCAGTAAACGAAGCACTCGAAAAGCTTAACATCAGCCGAAAAACACTATATGACTGGATAAACAGTGAAAAAATCACTAGTAAAAAGGAAGGAAATAAGAGACTGGTGTGGATTAATTTGGAGTCAGACGATTTTGGTGTGTCACCACCTAAACACACAGACCCACACAAAGATAAACAACTAGACGATTTGAAAGAACAACTCGAATACTTCAAGAAACAAACAGAAATGCTACAAGGCCAGTTAGCAGAGCAATCCCAAAGGCATGATACGATAGTAATGAAGCTGTCTACTACGATTGAGACACAACAATTGCAGTTGCAAGAGGCCCACACACATATTCCATTTTGGAAGAAGATGTTTGGTTTAGCATAGATCCTTCGTGTATAGAAAGATCTACAACATTATAAGGAGGCTGTGCTCTTCCTTAGCCTAGTCGTAGACGGCCCGGCCGGGCGTTTTCATGCGCTGCCCTCGGCCCGGCGGTGCGCCCACTCCTCCACGCTCACTCCTCGCCGACCACTAGGTCGCTGTTGTCGCCACTTCGCTCCGCACGGCCCAGCGGTTGCCCGGCTGCAACACGTCGGCTAGTCTTAGGAAGACTGGATCAAACACAGCAATAAAGAATGCCTCTACGTCGCTCGTAAAGCCGAACTTCGCACGGTCAGAGGATAGACCTAGAACATAGCAAATCTATCGCACAACCCCTTTGGATTCTTATGCGGCAACTCTTTGATTAGTTTTGTAACCTTCTGTTCTGGATCTAGTAACTCCCTTTCCAGTCAGCATAGACTTCGTCCAATCTTGTTCAGTTATTGGTTTATGATTTCCTCCACCTTCACCAATTCACCGCCTCGTTCAGCTGAAAGATAGGCTGCATCGACGATCTGCATCGTGTGCAGATTTCCACGACCGCTGTGCGACGGTTCCTGACCTGAGTTGGCCGATAGGAGCAATTGCCGCATACTTTCCCCAAAGGATTTTGTGAACGCATGGTCCTCCGAACAATCGTGTTGCTCTATGTTACCGTCCAGTGTTTCAATGCGCAGGGTGGCTTCATCAGCTACCACAGCTCTCTTGACCGATAGCATGGATCCTTTGGTCCCATCTACTCGAAAACGGTTTTCAGGCATCGTCAGGGCGTGCCAGCTGGAGTCCATCGTGCCGACGGAACCGCTTTCAAACTGGACTGTCAAGGATGTACACGTTTCTCCCTTTACATCCGGATTCCACTTTCTAGAAACTCCTGTTACACTCTTCGGCGGGCTGTCTGCTATTTGGCGAATTCGATCGATCAGATGAATGCTGAAAATGCTGATCTCCAATCGATTCTCCTGCGATCTCCAACCACGAACACGTGTCCGATTCTGAAACTGATCGTGGGCGATGTATCTAATCTCCCCAATAGCTCCGGCCGCGTGGGCTTCGTGCATTAGTGTTACATCCTTCATGAACCCCAATTCGTGATTAATGGCGAGGGCGACTCCGGCCTGTTCAGCAGCCAATACAAATGACTTGGCATCCGCGTACGTCTCTCCGAATGGCTTTTCAATGAGCAAGTGAATACCACGCTCGATGGCAGGGAAAATGACTTCTGAGCGTACTGCGGGAGGTGTCAACAGGGCGATGACATCGACTTCCCCAGAGCCGATCAAGGACTCTACGTCGGTGAATCGAAGCGATAAATCGTATTGATCACAAAATATGTTGAGGGTCTCGGCATTGGGATCGCAACCTGCGACGACTTCGCCCAGATCGCTCAATACACTTTTGCAACCCTGAATGTGATTATTCGCGATCCCACCACAACCGACAAAACCGATTCTGTATTTTTCCATTTTCAGACTCCGTAATATGTGAAAATATTACCTCGACCCTCCAGCATCTTACTCAGTTTCAAACCCAAGCTTCAAACCCGCTCACCGTCTCATGTCGTCCCCTAGCTGCGTAGCATAGC
>CAZXJC010000683.1:0-6369 GCA_964640885.1 uncultured Pirellulaceae bacterium
ACATCTGCTGGACAGGAGTCCGGAAAACCAGCAGCTCCAACCATCGATATCTTCACCGCCGCCGGTAAGGGAGATCTCGCGGCGATCAAGCAACATATCGCTGCTGGTACTGACCTGAACCAGCTCGCGACAGACGATCAACAATCGACTCCCCTAATCATTGCGATTACCTTTGGTCAAGTGGCAACTGCCAAAGCGCTGATTGCAGCCAAGGCAGACCTCAACCTGCAAAACAAGGATGGCAGTACCGCCTTGAGCGTCGCTGCATTCCTCGGCTACGGCGACATTGTTCAGCTCCTCTTGGAAGCAGGAGCTGACGGGAACATCAAGAACAAGGACGGTGCAACCGCTCTTGATATCGTGCAAATACCCTGGAATGATATCAAGCCACTTTACGATCTGGTCAACAGTGTCCTTTTCCAGCCATTGGGAATACCAATGGACTATCAACGCATCCAGGCAACGCGGCCCAAGATAGCTGAACTGATCAGGCAGTCCGGTGGCAAAACTGGTACACCAGCCGGGAACCTTAACGCAGTCAAGCAGCCAGCAGCTACCAGGGCAGCCCTCCGCACCTGGAAGGATGCCAGTGGCACGTTCAGTATTGAGGCGGCCTTTGTCCGCGTCGCGGATGATCAGGTAGTTCTCAAACCTGCCGACCAAGAAGAAATCTCGGTCCCATTAGTCAGCTTAAGTGTCGCCGACCGACAATACATCGAGAAACAAGTTGCTGCCCCGTCGAAGGTCGATATTTTTACGGCCGTGGTAACGGGGAATCTCGCGGCGGTCAAACAACATATCGAAACTGGCACCGACCTCGACCAGCAGACGCTGGACGGTCAAAAAAAGACCCCCTTAATGCTTGCCAGTCTCTTTGGACGCGCAACCATTGCCAGGACACTGATCGAAGCCGACGTAAAGCTGGATACCAAGGACAAGGATGGCGGAACCGCACTATCGGCTGCTGCCTTCATGTGCCACCCGGAGATTGTCGAGGCCTTGTTAAAAAAAGGAGCTGACAAAAATATCCAGAACAAGGATGGCTTCACCGCATTGCAGACGGTTGAAGGTCCTTTCGAGGATGTCAAATTTATCTATGACTTGATTGATGGATTCCTTTTCAAACCTGCCGGAACGCCGCTGGATTATGGACGAATCAAGGCAACGCGACCCAAGATCGCTGAAATGTTACGGTAGCAGTCATGACATCAAACTTACCATTCGTTACCGCAGCGACAGCCTGCCTGCTCGCTATCGGTTGCTCCTCTGGCAATCGCCTACCGCCTGTTGCCGAACAGGCTTTGAGAGATGCTACTGACTTTGAATTACTATCGTTAGATCCCGATCGAGAAAACGCCGACAGCAACGGATTTCATGGCTGGAAGGTCCTTGGAAAAACGACGATCACCGATGCGGGTGTGCGCAACGATCTGATTTCCGCCTTCAAGAAGGGTGTTCCTCGAAGAAAGATCGAGCCAGTGGACTGCTTTAATCCCCGCCACGGGATCAAATTGGTAAGTGATGGCATAACCCACGAATTTGTCATCTGCTTTGAGTGTTACCAGGTGGAATGGCATTCCCCACGCAGCACTAGGGGAGGATTCCAGATCACCTCTTCTCCCCAAGAAACTTTTGACAGAATCCTGAAAGATTCAAAAGTCCCCTTGCCCGAGCAGACCAGTCACTGAGCTCAGCCGGCAATGATCCTCAGGACTTATTCTGTACACTCCGCTCGAGAAGATCCTGTAGCCATCCTATGAAATGCATCCAAGCCCAGAGGAACCAGATGATGCCGAAAAAAGCGACAAAAAACATCATTCCAACCGTTAATACCGGGTGCAGGTCAAGCAGCATCAGTCCGGTGGCCAATCCAATCATGCCACCCAATGCCCAGAAGTTTCCCTTGGTAACAAGCAGCGGAAAGAAAATGATCTTGAAAGTAATAATCAAGATCTTATCGAGCAGATTCCGTTCTTCCTCCATCCCTCTGCGAATGAGGAAGTTAATCAGGGTCCCCATGAACAGAGCCCCAAATATCAAGGAGTACCCTATCTGATCCAGTTCATATGATTCGCTCCCAGGTTCCAGGACTGCGCGTTTTGGCTTCCCCGGGTCGTACGATACCGAAACGGTTTTGCCAAGCGGATAAAGTGAGACGGCCTGATTTGCGCTATAGGAGTGCCCTCCAAAGACCACGGTATTCGAGTGATGCTCGATCCCCTCGACCGTATAAACATACTCGATATCGGCGGAGTAAGTGGTACCGTCTTCGTTCGTGTGAGAGGTGACCTCCGAGGTAACGATTCTGCCTGGCACGACCGGCCACTCGAGGCTGGCCTTAGCTCGTTCCCGTTGAGAACGGCCGTAGACGACAAGCAGCAATCCGATCGTGGCAACGATGGCCCAGATAAACAGCAGGGCATGCCGCTGCGTACGGCCTTCCGCCATTTTCTTGTCCACTTTTTTCTTATCCGATTCAGACGTCGCAGACTTGGACATAGCAGGGATCTCTCCTGATAATTGTTAACGTCTAAACCATTTCTTGCAGGCATTAACCCCCGAGCAGCGGACCCTTGCCAGCTTCCTTCTCGCTACTGGTTTCCAGTGGAGTCAATCGACAAATCGAATACAGACTCTCTAGTTAAAATTGCTCCTGGTTGGCCAGCAAATAAGCGAGCAAGTCTAGAATCTCCTGCTTTTCGAGTCCGTCGACCAGGCCCTTGGGCATGGGTGAAACTGGAGAATTCCGCCGCGAAACGATTTGCTGTTTGGAGAAAGAAACAATCTTATCCGGGGCAAGTGCGTCCGGTACCAGCTCAATTTTCGGTGAACGAAAATCAGTCACAAGTGTGTGACCACTTAGTACACGACCGTCAGACAATTCGAACATGGTGCTGGCGTATTTTTGCGAGATGACTGCCGAAGGTCTGAGGATCGACACCAGTAAATCTCGCGGTGAAAAACGACCCGCCACGGTAGTGAGATCCGGCCCCCGCACGCCTCCCTGCTTACCCATCCGGTGACACACCACACAACGCGCCGTGGCAAACATTTTCATGCCACGCTCTGGATCGCGCTTCTTTGCCAACTCCCCTGCCAAGTCCGAAAAGTCATCCATCGACCATTGTTTCACAACCGTCGTGCGGGCCGCTGGCAGTTCGGGCAACAACTGGACAGCTTGCTTACTGAAGCGATCTTTCCAAGAGTCGCGGAGTTGTTCCGGCAGCTTGGCTAACGCGGCTTCCCGAATCAGGCGGCGAAACGTTGGCATTCCTTCTCCCGACTCGAACGCCTCCATGTCGAGCAAGCCGGCAAAGTACCGTTCGCGCAGTTCCGGGGTCCACCCCTGGGTCTGTGTCGACAGGATAAACAACCAATGCATTTGCTGACGCTGGTTTTCTATGCCACGACTGCTTTCCAAGAGCTGTACCGCTCGCGGCACCAGCCAACCGCTGTCGCGCGCAGCCAGCAGCCTGCTAGTCTGCTGATTTAGCAAGAAGTATTTCGCCGGAAACACCTCCTGTAATTCTTTAAACAGGGGATCCCACTTGGAATCATTCGCATCAGCATCGGCGAGTTGGCGAAGTGCCAGGTCAGCCCACTCGAATTGTTGCCAGGGCGTCAGTTGTTGAATCTTAAGCGTCACCAACCGCTGGCCTAAGCGTTCCCGGTCCTGGTCGTTACCGAATCGCTGTAGCGCCAGGGCAGCGGCCAAGAAGCGATCAATATGGGTCTCCTCCAAGGCCTTCGTTCGCCACATCTCCACCGGAACGGTTTCAATCACTGTGCGAGCTGCATGCCGGATCCAGGGGTCGCTGGCGTCAAGATACTGCCATACCTTTGCCAGCGTGCCGGTTGACGAATCCCCTCGTAACGATTCCAGTTGCCGGCGCAGCGCCCTGGTCGACTCCGCATGCCTGGCAACCTCGACTTGTTGAGAGCTCAGCTCGGGTGCCGAGTTCTTTTTGCCTGTGTATCGCACACGATAGAGTCCACTCTGAGTCTTGCGGCCACCGGTGACAAAGTACATGGCTCCATCACGCCCAAACTCAACGTCGGTCACATTTAAGGGAGAGCCTCGCAAAAACACCTCGGTTGCTCCCACATAGCTCGCCCCCGCTGGCTGCCAATGGACCGCGAGAATGCGTCCGTATGACCAGTCGAGCACGAACAGGGCATCGCGGTAGGGTGCAGGAAAATTGTTGCCCGCACCAAATTCGACCGACGTAGGGGATCCGCGACCAATATCGAGCGTTGGTTGAGGAATCGAAGCTGTGTCTGGATTGTAAGGTGGCCACCGCTTCGTTACCCGCCGCCAGCCGTAATCTCCACCAGGGAGCAGATGCAACACGCGCGTGGGACGGTACCAGGAACTGCCCATGTCATACTCGGCATCCGCGTCATAGGTAAAAAAGTCTCCCGCGGCATTAAAATCTATCCCGTAAGGATTTCGTAAGCCCCGCACCACGATCTCCCAGTTCTCTCCTCGGGCATCAGTGCGAGCAACGAAGCCACTCGGTGTTTTCTGGATATCGTCAGGACTAGGAACCACCGGCGGAAGCGACTTTACATCAGCCGGCTCATCGACCGAATCACCAAAGATTGCATACAACTTCCCGTCAGGACCTAGCGTCAATTGATTGCGACCGTGCCCAGTGCCTCCGGAAAACTTTTTCAGCATCTCGATCTTATCAAACGTGTCATCGCGGTTCGTATCCCTGAGGCGAAACAACGAGAGTTTTTTATTGGCCATGGCATAAAGGCTGTCATGAGCAAAGACCAGCCCGCGACATTCACTGACTGGTACCTTGATCGGCTCCAGCTGCGCCTTGCCATTCTTCTGCAGCGTGATTCGGACCAGCCCCTCGTCTTCATGCCCAATTACCCAGCGTCCCTGGGGATCCTCTGCCAGGGAAATCCACGATCCTTCCCCAGCGCCAGCCGAATAGAGCCGTTCCACTTCGAATCCCGGCAGAGTTTGCAACTGGTCAGCTGCTGTCGAACCAGTCTGTTCCAGCGCCCGCTTCCACTGGGTGTAATCATCGGCAACGTGAGTCCCTACCCCTGCGCTGCTCCAAGTCCGCTCCGACAAGACACCCCAGGAGGTTGCTGGTGCCCAGGCGGCGCCAGCGAAATCCTCCCATTTTCCGATCGGCCTGGTGAGGTTCGTTACTTGCCAGGAAGTATTCGACACAACCACGTCCTTGTTAACCTGCAGACGCACGGCCAGGGCTGAGGGCCCGGAAACGCCGCGACAGACAAAGCCCAGCTTGTTCTTACCTGACCGCGGCTTGAGAACCAGGCTCGTCGGTGGCTGGAAAGGACGAATCCTGCTGACTGACTGGCCGTTGAGATAAATCTCACAATCGCAGTAAGCATTGGCCAGCCAGAGCTTCACCTGCTGAATGTCTTCCGATACCTGGAACGTGGTCTGTAGTGCAACGCAGTTTTCGCCCGCACGCTGGCCAGCTCCCCAAATCCAGTGAGGCCCGTCTGCTGCTGAGGTGATTGAAGCACTCAGCAGCAACAAGGCGCTAGTCGAGCAAAATTGGAGCAGTAATCTCATGATCATTTCCGTTACATATTCAGATATTGAGCTATCTCTTGAGGCAGTTGTCCCCTGCTACGGTTCTCTCCTTGGCTCGCCAGTCAGCCGCTGCACCAAGGGCTATTTTATTAGTCGCTTATTCTATTGCTCACCAGTAATCGTTGCAAATCTATCGCCAGGGCTCAGCGACAGTAGCATTAAAAGACTTACACGCGCCCTTGGTTGTGCTAACTGCTTTCTGTTAAAACTAGGCGAATGAAACAGATCCGAAACTTCTGCATTATCGCCCATATCGATCACGGCAAGTCGACGCTGGCCGACCGACTCATTCAGACCTGTGAGGGCATTGCGCAACGTGACCTCCACGAACAGATGCTCGACTCCATGGACATCGAGCGCGAACGTGGCATTACCATTAAGAGCAACTCCATTACCCTCGATTACCAGGCTCCCGATGGCAAAGATTACTTATTGAACCTGATTGACACACCAGGCCACGTTGATTTTTCACACGAAGTACGGCGTTCCCTGATGGCCTGCGAAGGGGCGTTGATCATCGTTGACGCCTCGCAGGGAGTCGAGGCGCAGACGGTGGCCAGCCTCTACCTGGCCATGGAACATGAACTGACATTACTGCCGGTAATCAACAAGATCGATCTTCCCTCCGCCGACGTGGAGCGTGCCCAGGAGGCTATTGACGCAGAACTGGGGCTTGATCCGTTCGAGGCAATCCCGATTTCCGCTAAGAATGGGATTGGGATCGAAGAGGTGATGGCTGGTATCGTCGAGAAACTACCTGCACCCCAGGGCGCTCCTGATGC
>CAZXJC010000684.1:0-2954 GCA_964640885.1 uncultured Pirellulaceae bacterium
GACGGTCGCCCAGGCGGTCAGGTTTTGATAGATCGTTTTGGTGGTATCAGCGAGTTTCTTTTTCAACTCACGAATCGATTCCTTGATCAGCGAACTGCCATCATCGCGATCCTGCAGTTCAGCTAATTCGCACTCGAGGTCGAAAATCGGTTGTTCGAAAGTTAAGCCTGGTCCCGGGCCGTTCATACGTAACGTCTCTTATTTACTGGGAGTGATTCAATAAGGCTGATTATAGTCGAGGCAGTCGGCGTGGTGTTATTAGTTTGCGTCGGTTTCTTTGTCGGGGAGCTTTGGTGCGACTTTAAAGGGGCGAACCGCGTGGAAAAGATTGAGGAACTCTTCAAAGGAACCGGGGCGTTTCTCTTTCTTCTTCGACATCATGTTCCGAATGAGTTCACTGAGATCTTTGGTAACATTGGAATTCACCGTATAAGCTAACGGAGGAGCGCTGCGTAAGTGCTTCATCAGCAATTCATCAGGTGTTGGTGCGGTAAAGGGAGGTTTCTTGGTCAAAATTTCAAAGACGGTACAGCCGAAACTGTATATGTCTGACTGTTGGTCCAGTTTTTGTCCCCGAATCTGCTCCGGCGACATGTAGCTGCGGGTCCCCTGTGTTTGCTTACTTCGTCCCCCTAGTAATTTGCCCAGCCCTTTGGGGATTCTTTGTGAAATGGCAAAGTCGATGACTTTGGTAGAACCCTCTTGACCAACGAGCAGGTTGTCAGGCTTGATGTCGCAGTGGAGCCAGCCACGTTGATTAAGATACAAGAGGCCTTTTGCGGAGGTCTCGATAATATTCTTAGACCAGTAAATGATTTCTTCAAAATTTTGACGTATTTGTATTTTAGCGTTCTTGCCACTGCTGAATTCCATTGCCAGAAAGGGGACTGACCGGTCGGTATAAAATCCGTCAATACGAATAATGTTTTCGTGGTCGAAGTCCTTGGCAACCGTGTGCTCGTGTTTGAGGTAGGTGATTTCCGTCTTGTTGTTCCGTTGTTCAGGTTGTAGTGCCTTTAATGCGACCCGTTTCTCGGTTCGTTCATCGACGGCTTCCCAAACTTGGCATGTTTGTCCGGCACGAATAAGCCGGACTAAACGAAACGGTCCGAGGAAATTTCGACTACCTGCCACGAATTTTACTCGCTATTAGCGTTACTCGGCTGCCCACTTATTCAGTCTAACTCAATGTCTGGAAGTCCGGAAGAGCGGCCGTAGACGGCTTTCCCCTTCTTCTCTTAAGCGTTGAGAAGCTGTTGATATAATTCTCTCAGTTGACGGGTCATTTGCTGGTGGCAAAAAGTTCGCTGGCAAAGTTCGCGCCCTGCGGCCCCGAGTTGTTCTCGCCCCTGTGGATTATTGGCCAGTTGGCCAATAGCACCCGCCAGGGCGTCGATGCTTTGCGGTGGCAGCAAGAAGCCAGTTTGATCCGGGATGACAACCTCGCGGGCTCCATCGACGTCATAGCTGATGACTGGTTTGCCAGCCAGCAGTGCCTGTGGTAGAGCTCGGGCCAACCCTTCTCGTAAGCTTGTGTGGACGAGTATGTCCATGGTTCCAATCAGGGAAGGTATTTCTGTCGGATCGACGAGGCCTGTGAAATGGAAGAATGGTTCGAGTCCAGCTTGCTGGATATCAGTTGTTAACTTGCTTCGTAAAAGGCCGTCGCCGATCAGTAGGAAGCGTACGTGCGGGTGTTCGCGTGTCACCTGCTGGGCTGCCTGGATAAGGTACTTATGCCCTTTCAGGTGGAAGAGACGAGCGATTTTGCCGACCACCACATGGTCTTCTTGGAAACCGAGTTTCTCGCGTAATTGCTGGCGGTTTTCATTCGCCTGCAGGAACGGCTCGATTTCCATGCCACTGTAGACAGTCTTAAATTTGTTGGCGGGTGCCACGCCAGCTTCGACCAGTTGTTGCGTCATGGCGTCTGCGACACTGACCAGTGCATGGCACTTGCGGGCGGCGTACCGTTCGCAGCTGCGGAAAAATGAACGAGCTGCCCTGCCCTGGTAAGGATGGAAAGGTGCGCCGTGGATGGTGTGAATGATGGCCGGAATCTTTAGTGACCAGGCTGCTAACCGACCCAGGAAGCCACCTTTGGCACTGTGGGTATGAACGACTTGCGGTTGGAAATGTCGCAGGGATTTTTTGAGTGCTCGATAAGCATTCCAGTCTCGCCAGGGATGGATTGAACGTCGTAAGCTGGGAATGGTTTGCGATGGAACGGTGACCGATCGCGGTCGTTGCAGCAGGTCACCTTCTGGGCCCAATGCGGGACCAGTGATCAGTAACACATCATCCCCATGGTGCTGAATCAGATCTTCGCAACACAGAAGCGTGTTTTCCTGGGCCCCGCCGACGATCATGCGGGTGATGATATGTGCAACTTTCATTCAATCCTGGGATCTGCTGGGGGATCGTGGGATGTTTCGTAATCAACATGCATCAAGGTCAGTGCGTGAGCCGGTGCTGTTGGGCCCGCTTGCCGCCGATCCTTGCTAGCCAGGACATTGGTGAGCCATTGCAGGTCATTTGCACTGCGGCCCACGTCGACCAGTGAACCGACGATGTTTCGCACCATGTTATACAGAAACCCATCGGCATAAACGTAGAAGATGATCCTGTTAAATCCGTCCCGGTCAAGCCGCTCAATGCTTAATTCACGGATCGTTCGTACCGAAGTACTGCGAGGAGAACCAGTTGTCTCAAAAGCAGCGAAATCGTGTGTTCCCTGCAGTAACGCGGCTCCCTGTTGCATGAGGGCTACATCGAGCCGATGGGGAACTTGCCAGGTATAATGTCGGGCAAGTACGTCGTAGCGGCCATCGTCCTGGATCATGTAACGGTATCGTTTCCCCAGGGCATCTCGAATCGGGTGAAAATCCGCCGTGGTTTCTTCACATTTCAAGATGTAGATATCGTGGGGAGTACTGGCGTGAATGGCTCGTCCG
>CAZXJC010000685.1:0-5595 GCA_964640885.1 uncultured Pirellulaceae bacterium
CCGTCGCTGGCTGCCAGTTTGCCATCGAGCGACATAGCCCATTTGGCCAGCACCCAGGGCTTTCCGGTAGCCAGCCGTTTCAGGTAGGGAGCATTCAGGTGGCGGCACTCTGCTTCCAGAACTCCTGTCTCCACTTGTAACCCAGCCTCTTGCAATTGTTGAATCCCCTGGCCATTCACTTCGTCGAAAGGATCCTGTTGCCCGATCACGATACGGGTAACGCCAGCTTTCTTGATTGCTTCTGTACAGGGAGGTGTTTTACCCTGATGAGAACACGGTTCTAGCGTGACATAAAGAGTAGCACCGGTTGATTCATTGCCCGCTTCTTGCAAGGCATTGATTTCCGCATGGGGGCCACCGAACTGTTGGTGCCAGCCAGAAGCCACCAGTTGTTGGTCTTTCACCAGGACGCAACCGACCAGCGGGTTGGGTTCTACGTGCCCCTGGCCACTGCGAGCCAATTCCAGTGCACGATGCATCCAGTGTTGATCTTGTTCGCAAGTAGTCATGAGCTTGGTGCGAGCCCGCTAGGAGTCGTTAATCCATGCCGGGCACCCAGAGACCGGGTTTATCAGGGTCTTGTTGATCCGCCTCGGCTGCTGGTGGAGGATTTGGGTTATCGGGTGTCCAAAGACCTCCTCCGCCAGCTGCTGAAGGTTGAGCCGCTGCGGCCGGAGTCGCTGGTGTACCGTCTGGGCGTAAGATACCCAGTTGCATCAGCAATCCATAAAACTGGTCAGCGACACCGGGCTCATTGATGTGATCCCGTTGGATTTGGTTAATGGTTTCCGTGGCAGCTGTCGAGTCTCCACTTGTCAGTTGCAAAGGTAAGGCTCGTAACAGCCAGGTTGCGGGTGAACGCCCCTGGTCCACGGCGGCCTGTTGCGCCTTCTCTAGCAATTCCAGTTTCTCTGGATTGCTTCCCTGTAACTCGGCCAGGGTTCCCAGCACACCTGCCAGGTCGATTTTTTCCTTTAGCTTCTCACTGCGGTTAATCACTTCGGTAGCCGAAGCCTTCAGCGCTTTCACGGCACCGTACAAGGCACTGCGCGTGTAAACCGCCAGCAAATCCTCGTCTGCTAACTGGTCCATGGGCAGTCGTCCCATTTGGACTTCTGAAACCTTGCTCAACTCAAGCCCGTCTGCTGAAAGCATTTCCAACATGGATAGGCTGAGCTTTTCTCGCAAGTCATTTAGTTGAAAGTCTGGATCCGTAGTTTGAATATCAATTTCCAGCAACATGATTGCGGCCAGAACTTTCAATCGACCCTCTGCATCGGCTGCTGCTTCGGAGGCCGTGACGCCACCAAATATTTTCAACGGTAACCCTGGCCAAGTTGCCAAAAGAGCCTGTTGGCGATGTTCTTGGGAGAGTTGGCTGGCCAGTTCTGGGGGTGTGTCTTCCGGGAACATCGGGTTCCAGGAAATGGCATTGGCTAACCTGCCAACGACCTGGTTCTGATCTTGCTTGGGTTCTGGAGTTCCCGCGAGATCTCCCAGGACCGCGGCCACCTGGTCGGCGACGGATTCATCGTCGGCCTGTACGGGATAACATTCGACGCGCGCGTCACGATCGGTTTGTTTGCCGAACAGCAGCAGTGAGGCGACTGCCTGGGGTACTTCGGACAGTTTTAGATCAACGCCGCTTTCCGGAGGTTCGCAGCTGAGTAGCAAGAACATCGACTTGGGAGGAGGCTCACCTTCTGAAAAAGATTCACTGGGAGGTTGTGGTGAGGATTTGAGCTTTCGATTCGACAACAACTGTTCCTGCAACGCATCGATATCTTCGACCGGGTACATAGTAGTTACCAGTTCCACCTGGTCGGGGTCACGTTGCTGGTCAAGCAACTGCGCATAAGCTTCGGCTTCGATGGCGTCGTCCGATTCTTCCTGGAAGGTTTTAGCATAGGCCCGCCAGGCTGCGGGTCCCGCGGTGCTGTCGCCAAGATAGGTCAATAAGCAGGCTTTCGCTCGCAATAGATCCTGTTCATCCGGATGTTGCTGTAACAGTGCTTCCACTTGTTTATGACCAGCATTCCAGGCACCTCGATTGGCTAACTCAACTACTTTCGCAAAGGGTGTTTGCCAGTCCCCATCCTCACCGGGATCGGGAAAACGTAATTGTTGCTTTAAGAGCAACGGCAGGTTTCGGTTTTGGGCGAGTTGCACAAACCGTGTCTGTGCCATCCGCTGGTCTTCCTCGGTTACCGCAAACGAGGACTGGAGAGTGAGGTGCCAGTAACCGGCTGTCAGTTGACCCACCTGGAAGAGGGCGTCAGTGACAGCCTTAATGGCCGCGTCCAGGATTTGAGCTGATTGTTCGGTTCCCGTCAGTTCCAGGGCTCGTTGCAACGACTGCATTGCCTGGGATGGATCTTCAGTCGCTTCGATCAATGCGGTTTGAGCCCAGGCGGACATGTTTTCCGGGCAAGTTTCGCGAAAAATTTCAGCATTCTTGCGGGCAGCGTCGAGCTGGCTCGTGGCCAGTAGCGTGATGCCTTTCATGGCCAGTAAACAGGCAAGATTTCCTTTTGATTCAAGGAGGTTGTCAATCTGCTGTTGGGCAGCTGCGAACTGGCTTCCTTCCATCGATCGACTGATCGACTCAAGTTCAGTAAGTACATCAACTCCACAACAGAATTTGATTTTTTCCCCACTGCCACAAGGACAGGTGTCATAGGGTTCGATAGGCATGATCAGCTTTGCTTGTAAGAGGTTGAGGAAAAGAGCCCCAGCAGGGGTGAAGGATCTAAGTGACCACGGTCTTTCAGACGGTCTTTATGACCTTTTGATCAACTGGGCATCGTACCAGACCCTATGCAGATTAGCGAGTGGCTACGGGAGAGCCTGCTGGCGGCTGAAGCAACTGCCCATGCGGGGTTTTGCTGCTCTCAGCAGCGCTGTTTTGAGATTGTTTGAGAAGCCAGCGGGCGAGTTGTTTGAGTGGAACCCTGGTAACTTGCCAGGGCCTGTAGTGGGGTCGGAGAAGAGGGGTAAAGTATACGGAGAGAGCTTTCCGGTAAGGCGGGTTATAGAGGCCAGTTTGGCATAGACGAATATTCACAAGATCGTTACTCTTATAGACTTGAGACGAGTCTTGCGCAGTTCATAGAAGCACGGTCCTGCCTTATGAAACAATCATTTCTTGCCCGTAGATCCCGGTTCTGGGGTATTCCCAATGGGCTGCTGATCTTAATGCTGGTCTTCTTCCTCGTCCCCTTTGGGCTGCGCGGGGCGAAGTATTCGATGCAGCAGATGGAAAACAAGATCAGTGACTGGCTGCCGAGCGATTTTGAAGAGACCAAGCAACTGGAATGGTTTGGCGGTCATTTTTTGGGTGAACAGTTTGTTGTCGTGACCTGGGAAGGGTGTACGGAAGAGGATCCCAGCTTTCAACTGCTCGTAGAAAAGCTCAAAGCGGAAGTGGCACCGAAGGCAACAAAAAACGAAGAGGCCGGAGATCTTACGACAAAGGTGCAGGAACAACTGCGGGCTCGCAAACTGGGCGATGAGCTTGGTTTGGATGTGGCTGTAAGTGATTTCCGAAATTGGGGTGGCCTGGATGAAAAGTGGTTCAATGGATCAGACAACCACTGGTATTACGTGACTCCCGAAGGAGAGGTGTATCGCTGGAATGGTCGCAGTAACCTGTTTGGGTATTTGGGGCGATCTTTCAAACGCACGGTTTTACGAGACGTTTCTATAGACGGAACCAAGGTCGGTCAATTTGGAGATCGTCCTGACTCCGCTGACCAGCACAATGATTTTCACGATGACATTCGTCGTCTTAGTGCCCGTTATTTTAGTTCGATTCGCACGGGGCCTGAAGTTGTTGAACAGTTGGCTGGTGAAGGTGGACCGTTACGTACGCGTGGAGCATCGGACTTGTCACCTCAAGACCGTTTGCGAAAAGCCCGCGAAGCGGCTGTAGACCGTCTCACCGGTACCTTGTTTGCTCCGGCTCTGCCAACCGATTTTGACTGGACACGTGAGTCATTTCAAGCACATCTCTCGGCAGAACACCTGGCTGCCTTGCCGGCCGATTGGGCCGGACAATTGGCAACTTTTGTTGAGCAGGTTGTGGAAAAAGAATATGGCGGTGAGCGGGCGCAGCTCGTGCAGGCGACGGATCTGGAACAGGCCCGGCATTGGCGAGCCTATTTCGCTTTGTTACGCGGTCGGTTTGGGAATCAGTTGGGAGAACTTCAATCTCCAGCAACAGGTTTTGCCTGGACAGCCGAAGCTTTTCGCAGCCGTTTATCAGAACCAAGATTCCAGACGATGCCAGCAAATTGGCAAGCGCAGTTTGAAGAATTTGTCGATCGGCTGGTCAAGGAAGAATATGCAGGAGAGCTTCCGAACCTGGTTGCTGCTGCGGATGCCGAGCAGATGGGTCATTGGGAGGCCTTGCTGGCAGACTTGAGCGAAGAACTTTCTCCGCCACCACGTCAGACTTGCATCCTGGTCACTTTCAGTGAAGCAGGTGAGCGTGACTTGCGCCGAGTGCTGGGCCGTGGCCTAATGGGAAAACCACCAGGCAAGCTCGTGCAGTTGGCCATGGACTCGGGCGTCGTACGGCCACCGTTGCCGCCAACAACCCCGTGGGGTAGCGAAGCTCGCCCGGGTGGAAAAGTGTTGCGCATGGGTGGTCCTCCCGTTGATAACGTGGCTATTGATGAGGAGGGTGAAATCACTCTGGTACGGCTGGTTGGTTTCAGCCTGGCAGTCGGCTTGGGAATCTCGTACTTATGTTTTCGTAGTATCAAGATCACCGTGATGCTCTTTTTTGTGGGTGGTGTCGGCGCCATTTTTAGCTTGGGAATCGTCTGGTTCTGTGGTGGGCGGCTCGATTCCGTGCTGTTAACCATGCCCTCGCTGGTCTATGTCCTGGGGTTATCGGGTGCCGTTCACATTGTGTTTTATTTTCGGGACGCGGTGCGCGATCTTGGACTTCCAGGAGCTCCGGAACGGGCGCTGATGCATGGTATTGCCCCCTGTGCTCTGGCAGCGTTTACGACCTCTTTGGGTCTTGTTTCACTTTGTAAGAGCAACATTCTACCGATTAATAAGTTTGGTTTTTATTCCGCGCTAGGTGTCCTGACGACGGCTGCGCTACTGTTTACTTACTTACCAGCAGCGCTTCAGGTTTGGCCTCCCAAGCAGCGGCCTCAAAAGGATACCAGCCAACCTTCCATGGGTCGTTTTCAGGCCATGGTAGTTGCCTTTTGGAATTACATTGGGAACTGGGTTTCGAAACGATATGGCTGGGTATGCGTAGGGTCGATCGCGGTCCTGGTAATCGCCGGAATGGGATTGTTCAAGATCACGACATCAGTCCAACTGCTCAAATTGTTTGACGATGAGGCGAAAGTGATTCGTGACTACGCCTGGCTCGAAGAGAACTTTGGCAAGCTTGTGCCGATGGAAATGGTAGTCCAGGTGCCACTTGAATCTCAAGCACCGTCACTCGAAGTGTTGAAAGACCAGGAAGGTATTAGTAACCAGCAGCGAAATGCTCAGAAATACCAGTACACGTTTCTGGAACGCGTTGAATTAGTCGACCAGATACAACGGACAGTTGAAGAGGTTTTCGGT
>CAZXJC010000686.1:0-3127 GCA_964640885.1 uncultured Pirellulaceae bacterium
GTGTGTCGAGCGTGTTGCTGGCGTCGAGAACCAGTTGGTGATGGCTCACGTTTCTATGCACTAAGCCTGCCCGGGCCGCTTTTCGATAGCGCCGGAAGTTGTCCAGCAGCGAAAGTACCGAGCTTTTTTGCAGAACATAGAAATAGGATTTTTCAAAGACGTTTCGACCTTGTTCGGAAGTCCGCTCGAGCTGTTTGTCGAAAGCCAATGGACCTTGATTGCCGATGTCGTTCAGGCCAATCAGGAACAGCACAACCTTCGGGCGAAGAGAAGTGATGTACTGGTCGAGCAGGTGGAGGTGCCCGTGGGTGGAATGTCCATCCAGTCCCGCATTGTTGACCCATACGCGTGGTACGGTTTTGGCAAGCATAACTTCCAGTCGTGCGGGCCAGGTCCGATCGTCGGAGAGGTAAAAACACTCCGTGGTACTTCCTCCGACGGTGACAACCGTCAGATGCTCGGCGAAGTCAGCCGGTGGATCCTTTCCGCGAAAACCGAGCGAGTTCCGTGTCTGGATTACTTCCGGGTCGATCTTGGAGAACGAGTGATTGCTGAAAACAGTTTGGCAATTCATGGGCAATGAAATGCGGCCGCCGCGAACGCGTAGGGCGAATGGCTGGTAAAAATAAAAGATGAATTCCAGCAATACAAAACTCAGGCAAAATCCTGCCAGGATAGCAGCAGTTCTGAACAACAGTCGGCGGCGGGAGGAGATGTTGTGAATTGGGGAAGTCATTGCTGCTACGCCGTTTCAATCGCCAGTTGAAAATCCTGTTGAAAGCGAGACAATTTTGCTATGTCACGGTTTGGTGACCGTGGTACAGCCTGAATCGTTCTTCAAGACAGGCTGCTCGTTCCGCGGTTGTTGAGGATTGACCTTGGCGTGGTAGAGCCGAATATCATCAAGTTGAGCGACCGGTCCGGCCATGCCAAATTTAAAGGAACTCTTACGGACATTGAGTTTTTCATGCCTGGCCCGCGTCAGAAACTTACCATCAATGTGGACCAGCACTTGCTGATTGACCAGTTCTGCAGTCAGGGTGTGCCATTGAGTTGGTTCAATTTCTAATTCGGTGGTCGCCAGTGTTAATTTGTCTCTGTTATTAGCCCCGGGATTGGGGTCTTTGCTGACGACCAGGTTCTTTGGCGTGACGGTCACCCGGAACAGGTGATACTTACCATGTTTTGGATCATGGGCGTTGATGACCAGTTTAACGCTGCGGGCCTTGTCGAGCAGGAAGCGGGTTTGAACAATCGCGTTTTGAAAGGAATGGTTCACTTGCAGGGCTGGCACTTTTCCATGACTGCCCTTCCACTTTTCTTGCGGAGCAGGTGTTCCAGTTAGCACGCCTCGCTTTACGCTCCAGTGAGTAAAATGTTGTTGATCAAAATGGTCTGGCAGGGTTCCGGCGGTGAAAGAATGTGACAAGGCAAGATGATCGACTTGCGCTAGAAATGATTTTACAGTTGGCTGCGGGTCGAGAGGATTTTCATACCAGAGAAGATTGTTGCTGAAGTGACCGGCGATCAGGATATCAAGGTCCCCATCGGCATCCATGTCGACGGTCCGTACGTCGTAGGAACCCTGTTTGGTTCCAACCAGGTGCCGTGAAAACTTGCCAGCACCATTGTTTTCGTACCAGACGGCCAGCCCGGTGGTCGTATGTCCACAGGTAACGATGTCGACATCGTTGTCTTGATCCATGTCTGCCAGTGCCAGGCAATGGGGGCCTTCAATATCGGGATCGATTTCAAGCAGCTTAAAGTCGGGGCCCTGGAACCAGAGGACCCCTTTGCCATGTCCCCTGGTAGCCGCGAAGTCGAGAATACCGTCATTGTTGAGATCAACCGGTTGAATGTTGGTCGCTCCCACCTGCCCCTTGGCCAGCAGGTGCCGAGTCCATGGTACCCCTAGTTTTTCCGGTTGTTGCCACCAGGCGAACCACTGGCCGCCAGGGAATTTGTCGCCACCTTTGGCGGCACAGCAAATGTCCGGACGACCGTCACCGTTGACATCTCCAAAACCGGTGTAGTGAGATCCGCCGGGAGCATCCCGGTCGGCAAACACGTGCCGTTGCCAAGCTTTGGCTTGCTGCGGATTAGGCGGGACTTGTTGCCAAGTGAGGGAAAAAGGAAAGTCAGTTTGTTCTGGCCCCCGACCGGAATTGGCAATCAGATCCATTTTTCCGTTGCCGTCGATATCTCCGATAATCAGACAATGGGTTCCCTTAATCTGGTCGTCAATAGTGCGGTAGGTCCAGGTGTCTGTTAGTGGTTGGTCTGGACATTCCAGCCAGAAGACGGTTTGGTTGGATCCGCAAAAATCGAGGTCGCCATCGCCATCGACATCCATCAGCGTACTGTGGATGCACCCTCGCTTAGCTGGCTTTCCGGATTTTGGATCGATGAACTTGTAGAGGGTGATCTGCTTTTTCCAAGTCGGTCCAGGGAGTAAAACAACGGCGCCATTGAACGATGAAATGACATCCATGTGGCCATCGTGGTTCCAGTCATTGGCGACTGCCGTGTTGATATTACCAGTGGTCTGGGTTGCTGGCTGTAGTACGTGTTTCTTCCAGGCTGGCTGAGCTTCTAAGGTGATCGGAAAAAAGCCAGCCATCATAACAGCTGAGCAGCAGAAGAGAAAAATTCGCATAGTGTTTCTCAGGGCTGGTTAATGTTTTCAAGAGGTCACAGTATACCATGGTTACTAAGAACATTTGGTAGCTGGTTGCGAATCGTTTGCGACGAACCAATCGACGTTGATTTGTTTGGCAGCAGCGGGTTTTTGACATTAAAAAAGATAATCTTGTCGCATTTGGCGACATGTGATAAGTTCCTGAAGTCCTGAGGGAGTTCAGGAACTATTGTTTATTGCTCGAGATGATCGAAGGAGAGAATTATGGTAAACGAAGATCAAGCCCCGGAAAGTGATGACGCTGGACAGGATGCTGGCGGTTGCGATGCACCGGCCGATGATGCGGCAGCCGATGACGGTGGTGCCGGTGTCGCTGGTGGCGGCGACGCTGTTGGCGGCGACGATGGCGGCGGTGACTGTGGCGGCGGCGATGGCGGCGGCGATGGTGGCGGCGATGGTGGCGGCGACTGTGGCGGCGGCGATGGTGGC
>CAZXJC010000687.1:0-17009 GCA_964640885.1 uncultured Pirellulaceae bacterium
GCCAGTGTTAGCCAGTGAAAACAACTGATCATCCGGCATACTTGACCAAATGAAATACGAAAGCCGACTTGCCAGCTCATATTGAGACAATGGTTCGATTTGCTGGGGCTTCTGTGCCGCAGGCGGTTCCTCGATGCGAAACAGAAAATGAGGCGACACAAGTATTCCGCTAAGGGCCACTTGTATACCGCGTGTAAAGGACCGCTTATCCGCAACCACTCGCTCTACCAGAGCGACGTACGGAATCAATTCATCTTTGCCAACTGGCCGCCGAAATGCACGTTGCATAAGCGGCATTAAAACTTCCTCTGCCGCCTGACGAACCGATTTCCCCTCGCCCGGCTTAGCAATCATTAATCGGCCGTGACTGGCCGGGAATGCCTCCGGCGGTAATTCCAGGGGACCCTCCAACTCAATCGTCCGGATAAAAAGATTACGATCCCGTTCCTTAGGATCTTTAGCCTCCGGCTTGTAATAGTCATTAATAAAGGCGGCTGCTAATTCATACTCACGCACAGCCAAGTCCACTTCAATCAAATGCATCTTCATAGCATTTGGACGTGCTTGAACATCAAAAATCTTGATTTTCTTGCTGTCGAGCTCGACTTGCATCTTGGCAAATTCTGTACCTGCCTGTTGAGCACCGGCCTCCACTCGCAGGCGGTAGCGCCCCGGATAGCGAGGCGTGAACTTGGCAAAAACAGCTCCATGCGACGGCAACATAAAGTAACCAGCATCAGCGCTAAAACGTGCCGATCCGAAAGGTCGCAAACCCTTGCCAGCAAAACGCTGCTTGGGAAGATTCTGCGGATCATAGAGAAGGATCGCCGCAGTTGAAATCTGCTCAGCCGCATCCATATACTTCTCAAACAACAGTGGGGGCAATGAGAGCACGTCGCCAATATTGTCAAACCCGTGCCCCACATCGTCAGAAGGAAAATTCTCTGCCGGCTGAAAATCAACTCCCAGCAAATCACGAACCGTATTATTGTATTCTGACCGGTTCAACCTGCGGATCGTCACTCGCCCCGGGTCACGAGCGAGATCACAATCAACGGTAAACAGAACCGGTTCCAGTAACTGCATAATTTGCTGCCGCTGTTGCACCGTCGGCTGAGGATTGCCTTCCGGGGGCATGGCACCAAACTGCACCATGCGGAGAACCTTCGTCCATCGTTTCCGATCCGCCTGGATCGAGTCGATACTGGAAAAATCGTCCAACTCCAATCCAGCCTCGGCATCATCTCCCTGATGACAGTCGTAACAATACCGTTTCAGTAAGGGAGAAACTTCCTGCTGGTACGCCTTCTGCCACTTGGCTTCCCTCACTGAACGTTCCTTGCTGGCCGACTGGCCAACCGCTTCGAGTTGCCAGCAACAACAGCTAAAACAGCCTAGCAGGATCGCAACAGCCGATCTGGAGGGAAGCATGTTGATCTTACAGGCCTTCATAAACAAAACGGCCTTCTTCAATAGGATGGCGGACATCAGGCAGGATCTGTCTATTATACCCAGGGCGGCCGATTCGCCAAACCGTTAACTAAGCCTGCCCGGCGAAGATTCCACTGACGCTGGAGAACCTTTTGCTTAACAGTTACAAACCACCTGCAGGTGAAATGCTCCTGCCCTAGAGAATAAACCGACTCAAATCTTCATCATCCGCAATCTTCTTGAGTCGCTCCTCGATGTACGCCGAATTGATTTCGACATTTCCCATTTTCATGTCCGGGGCCTCAAAACTGAGTTCCTCCAGAACACGCTCTAAAATCGTATAGAGTCTTCTCGCCCCAATATTCTGAGTGGATTGATTGATTTGATAAGCGTAGCCTGCCAGTTCTTCGATCGCGTCATCCTTGAATTTCAAATCGATCCCCTCGGTCTGCATGAGGGCTTCGTACTGTCGGGTAAGCGAACTTTTAGGCTCTCGCAGGATGCGGACAAAATCCTCTTTCGTTAAATCTTGCAGTTCCACACGAATCGGAAATCGCCCCTGCAACTCCGGCATCAAGTCACTTGGTTTACTGCGATGAAACGCGCCGGCAGCAACGAACAGGATATGATCTGTCCGCACGTTACCGTAGCGTGTTTGGACCGTTGTTCCTTCCACAATTGGGAGCAAATCCCGCTGCACACCCTGGCGCGAAACATCGGCCCCTTTTGATTCACCGGAAACCACCTTGTCTACTTCATCGAGAAAAATAATGCCAACATTCTCTGCCAATTCGACTGCAGCCATATTTATTTTCTCAGGATCTAACATCGCCTCACACTCTTGCTCAAAGAGCACCTGGCGCGCCTCGGCCACTGTCATTTCCCGCTGCTGACTCGATTTAGGCATCAGCTTCTCAAACATGCCTTGCAGATCAACATCCATCTGCTCCATTCCCATGCCACCAAGCATGACCGGAGCTGCCTTATGTTCGACAGACAATTCCACCTTGCGTGCCTCAAGCTCTCCTCCTGCCAGCATCGCCTTCATCTTTTCTCGTGTCCGCTGATACTGCTCTCGCTGATCCGGTTCGCCATCACCTCCGGCCAGCGTGATTGGCTGAGGAACGAGAAGATCGACGAGGCGAGCGGTAACCATCGATTTGGCTTCCTGTTCAACCGCTGTTCGTTCACGATCACGCACCAGCCCGATGGCATTTTCCACCAGGTCACGGACCATGCTTTCCACATCCCTCCCGTAGTATCCTACCTCGGTGTACTTCGTGGCTTCGACCTTGATAAACGGTGCCCCGGTAAGGCGCGCCAGACGGCGGGCAATTTCAGTTTTCCCAACACCGGTGGAGCCGATCATCAGAATGTTCTTTGGAGCAATTTCTTTGCGCAGATCGTCGGACAGTTGCTGTCGTCTCCAACGGTTACGAATAGCCACGGCGACGGCCCGTTTAGCATCATCCTGTCCGACGATGTAACGGTCCAACGCCTTGACAATTTCACGGGGCGTCATTTCGTTTGTTGAAAGCACGGTATCTGGCATTGGTAACTACTCTTCAATTTCTTCAACTGTGATATTAGTGTTGGTATAGATGTCAATTTCAGCAGCGATTTCCAACGACTTCTTCACCACCTCTGCTGCACCTAACTCCGAATTCCTCACCAGTGAGCGGGCTGCAGCCAGGGCATAATTGCCCCCTGAGCCAATCCCAACAATTCCATCCGTCGGTTGAATGACGTCACCAGTACCGCTCAAGAGCAAGGTATCCTTGCGGTCAACGACCGCCATCAAAGCCTCCAGTCGCCGTAAAGCACGATCCGTGCGCCACTCTTTCGCTAATTCGATCGCCGCCCGTGGCATATTCCCGGGATAATCGAGCAACTTGGCTTCAAACCGTTCCATCAGCGCAAAAGCATCCGCGCTGGTTCCGGCAAAACCACAGAGCACCTGGCCATCGAGCATACGCCGGATTTTGGAGGCATCGGCTTTCATCACTGCCGAACCGAGCGTAACCTGACCATCGCCGCCCATGGCAACCTGTCCCTGGTGTCGCACAGTGAGAATCGTGGTAGCGTGAAATGTCATCGTAACCCCTGGAAGGAATGGATCGCCGAATCCTACAGCATTAACCTCGAAACAAAGAAACTCACCCAAAATCACCAACCTGATCGACTAAGCCCTTATTGTGACTCAAACAGTCGGGGAACTCCAGGGGATAGCCGCTGGATCCCTCATGGCCCGACTTCACGACACCTCCCCAATGGTATATTCTGCAATCTATGGAATCATCTACGCAATTACCTCGCAGCCCTGAACTGATGTCGCGACATGACACGGCGTTACTGGTTGTCGATGTGCAGGGAAAACTAGCCAGTGCCGTGCAAGATAGCACCCGACTGACCTGGAACATACAACGCTTAATTCAAGGCGCTCAACTGCTCGGCCTGCCCGTAGCTGCTACCGAGCAATACCCCGAAGGCCTCGGAAAGACGATCCCTGAATTGGCCGAGTTGCTGACCGAAGTCTCAAGCAAACGGATGTTTAGCTGCGGTGAAGTCGGTGATCTCTTCGCCAACTGGAGCAAGGCAGGCATTCACAAGATATTAGTCAGCGGCATCGAAGCTCACGTCTGCATTCAACAGACCGTCCTCGACTTACTGGCAGAAGGCTTCCATGTTTACCTGGCTCGCGACGCTATTTCATCACGCCAGACACTCGACGCCGAAACGGCCATCAGTCGCATGGAAGCCAGCGGAGCCACCATCACCAGCACTGAAGCCGTCCTCTTCGAATGGTGTGCAACGTCCAAGTGCCCCGAATTCAAAAGCATTAGTCAACTCGTCCAACAATCAGCACCATCCGCTGACAACTAGTACAACTCTAGCAAAAGGATCTCGATCCCGTGACCGCTCCCCTCAACCCACCGATCCGAACCCTCATGGGACCCGGACCCAGCGATATTCACCCAGGCGTCTTGGAAGCCATTGGCAAACCTACCGTCGGACACCTCGACCCCTACTATCTGCAGATCATGAATGACCTGCAAAGTATGTTGCGAGACCTCTTTCAAACCAGTAATGAGATGACGATGGCTATCAGTGCTACCGGATCGGCCGGCATGGAAACCACTATCGTCAACCTGGTAGAACCAGGAGATCACGTAGTCATTTGTATCAACGGGGTGTTCGGAATGCGAATGGCAGATGTCGCAGAACGAGCCGGTGCCGAAGTTACTCGCGTGGAGCGACCCTGGGGGGAAGTCTTTCGCCCCGACGACCTAACCGAAGCATTGAAAACCAGCCAGCCCAAACTAGTCGGAATCGTGATGGCGGAGACGTCTACCGGAGCATGGCAACCGATAGAAGAAATTTCTCGCCTGGTTCATGAACATGACGCACTGCTCGTGGTCGATGCCGTAACGTCACTCGGAGGTGTACCTGTCGAAGTCGATGCCTGGAATATCGATGCAATCTATTCCGGATCACAGAAATGCCTCAGCTGTCCCCCTGGATTAGCTCCCGTCTCATTCAGCAGCAAAGCCGTGGAAACCATCCAGAATCGGACCCATAAAGTACAGAGCTGGTACCTCGACGTATCGATGTTAGCCAACTACTGGGGGACCAATCGAGCCTACCATCATACCGCGCCCATTAATATGACTTATGCACTCTACGAAGCACTGCGAATCATCCATGAGGAAGGACTCGACGCCTGCTTCCAACGACATGCTGACAACCATCAAGCCCTAAAAGCCGGCTTGGCGGCTCTGGGGATTACCTACTCAGCTGAAGACGGACATCAACTGCCGATGCTCAACGCAGTCCATATCCCATCTGGGATCGACGATGGAACTATCCGTCAACAATTACTGGAACGGTTCAACATCGAAATTGGCGGCGGACTAGGCGCCTTTGCTGGCAAGGTCTGGAGAATTGGCCTGATGGGTTATGCTTCTCGTCGCTCTAATGTGCTCACATTTCTCGATGCTCTCGAACAACTACTGGTCGAACAGGGACACTCATGCCAGGCCGGAGCAGCCGTGGCAGCTGCCAGTGCAGTCTAGGCTCTCTGACTGAAGACTTTATTCCTACAGCCAAGCCACGCAACCTACCCACTTTTACTGCTGTCCCCCGGAAAACCGCAGCTTCGCCCCTACTGGGGGTGTTGCACGAGCAGGTGCTCGTTGGTAGGCTGCCAATTAATTAGCCTGCCATACAAGTGCGAAAACTGCGCTGCGGTGGTCTTCTCTGCTCACTCTCAATTGAACGGGAATGGCGGAGGTACTATCAGCACCGCTGCAAGATAGAAATAAACATTCAAGGAAGGTAATGTCTTGCCCTCTAGCGGGCCGTGTTCCTGTCACCAGGGACCAGAGATCAAAGTGGCAGCCGATACTATCGGTATTTGCCCTTCATCTCTGCATACGGATGGTCGGTAGGAGAGCAACATATCTCAGGGGTTAATAGCAAACCATGCTAGTTCTTAGCCGCAAGGTCGGGGAACAAATCCAGATTGGTGACGAGATCACGGTCACGGTAGTGCGAATTGCCGGTGGAAGCGTACGTCTGGGCATCGAAGCCCCCAAGACCACCCCGATTGCACGTGAGGAATTGCAGGAAAGCCTGCAGCAAGAAGAATTTGACCGGCAGATTCCCGATCAGCCATCTCCATTGGACTAGTCTTAGGGCTACCATTACAGCCGAGGCTGAGATTTTCTACTGGAAATCCGGGGCGTTGGCTCCACTCTCAGATCAATGACCTGGGATTCCTGGTTTCCCTTTAACCCACCATGCTGGCGAACGTATTCCACCAAGCGAGCCACCTTATCAGTTGCTCTTGCCTCACCTTTCAATTCGCTACCTGGTGCTTTCCCCCAGCGAATTCGTTGCTGACTGCGAGTCAGTAAATCATAACGAAATTCTGACCGTGTTGGATCGTCCTGTTGCGACACAGCTACTACGCGGTACAAGCCACATTTCTGCCAGTCGACCTCCTCCAGTAACGACGCAATTGCCGCACCGCCTTCTACACGCTCGTCTCCCCAAGAGGTCCCCAACTGCCCGATAGGCTGATGATAATCAACAACCACCCTCAAGTAGTCCCTGGCTTGTTCTGGCGAAAAATCGCCCGGTGGCAAAACTACTCCAAAACGATCAACGGGCATCAATCCAGGTTGTTTATCAACCAGCACTTCGACCATCGCAACTGGGCGACGATAGACCAATTCAACCTGAACTTGTGGCCCTGGACGTTTCTGAACCCGTTCCACACGCTCTACCCAACTATGAAGCTCGAATGCGCGTGCCACATTGATCGTTAACTGATGGTCCAAGACTGGCATATTCGCCAGGCTTCCCTGTACCATCACCTCTTCTTTCACATCACAGCGAATCCAAGCTGGCTGTGGAGTCAATTCAATCGACTTGGACTGCAGCCGATATTCGCTACCACCGGTAGCAACAATGCCCCATCGATTCCAACCGGCTACCAGGCCGACAATCAGCAACACCGCCACAGTCGCCATTGTCAACAGGCGTGCCAGGCGACCACTAGGCCACCAGCGGCGGGAAAAAAGCCATGCAAAGCGTCCACTTCCATGTTCGTCTGCAGCATTCATTGCCATCCTCCTTGATGGCCCGTGCGATGGGCTAATCAGCATGTCACGCCCCGTTTCCCTGCAGGAATCTGGGCGCTGTCAGATCACCAAACCTCGGTCTGTAATTCCAGTTCTATACCTGTTCGTTCTTGAACCTTTTCACGAATCACATCGATCAGATCCAAAACATTTTGGCTCGTTCCATCCTCGTGCACGAGCAGAAAGTTGGGGTATTCCTCGCTGACTTGGACTCCGCCTACTTGATGCCCCTTCAATCCTGCCTGGTCGACAAGACTAGCAGCCGTAATGCCTCCAGGATCCTTAAAAACAGCTCCTGTTCCTTGCTGCCCAGATGGCTGCTTCGATTTTTTGACAATCCAAGAAGTCTGCATTCGCTTTACAACCTCTTCAGCAGCTACCTCTTCCAAGGTAAACTCTCCCGTCAAGATTACTAACTCATCCAGGCTAGCCTGGCGATAACTAAACCGCAGTTCCTCGCTAGTTCGAGTCAAAATCGTACCATCTCGAGTCATCACAACTGCCTGTGTTGTCCATTGACCAATATCCCCACTTTGCGTCCCTGCATTTCCATGCAAAGCTCCACCAACGCTGCCGGGAATACCAGCTAGTTGCTCCAGGCCCGCCAAGCCAGCTCCAACCGTCGTCGAAACCAAGTGGGCTAACTTCGCACCACCGCCTGCACGTACCTGGCATCCGTTAATCTCAATTTGAGAGAAAGCGGCTGCAGAGAGATGGAGCACCATTCCAGGCACCCCATTATCGGATACCAGGATATTGGATCCCCCGCCAAGCAGGCGAACTGGAATGTCCTGTTCGTGACAACGATTTACAATTTCAGCCAACTCTTCTTCGGTCGATGGCTCGGCAAAATATTCAGCAGCACCACCTAGTCGAAACCAGGTAAAGGGTGCTAATGACTCTTGCTCACGAACAACATGTTCAAATCCACTAAACAACGACACAACTACCTCAATAAACGGGACTAATCACGAAACCACACACAACTGACAGAAACGGTAATGGTAACTGGATTCTTCGACTAAAATTGACCTCTCCCAGCCATCAAGCATGGGTTGAGGATAATAGGCATCAGATCGCATGCTGTCAATGTGAAGCCAAGAATTTGCGCGTAAAATAGGCAGGCTAGTCAATAGCCGCGATCCGGTCAAACTAGCCTGTTTCCCGCTTGCCTCCTCCTCCATCGGGAAGTCACAGGACCATAACAGCACGTCCATCAAACCATACTGCTACAAAGCATAACTGTCTCTACCCATTCCCGCCATTTGTGCAGGTCAACGGGAGCCAGCCCGGCAGAACGAGTCAATTCCTTGGTAGCACGGTAACCTGTATCAGGGGACTCGACAAAGACATTAAGGCGCCCGTTACTGCTGTAATTAAACTCAACCGTCACTGGACTCAAGGCGGGCAGATCTGCTGGCAGATTCTCAATAATACACTGGCCAATCGGCTGACACTGCTGTGGCGAGTTGCTCTCACCTTCAATAATTTGGATCATCACGGACTCTTGCCCCGGCTTATGCGTCTTAAAAGTCCGTTGTGTTGTGATTGGCAGCGGCGTGTTTCTGGGAATAACTACCGCATTAATTTTCCGCCCCGTTTTATTGTCAGTTCCTACGATACCCAGGCTATGAGAACTGACATTGTGGTAAGTCTGTTCTGGTTCGCCATCACCAGTATCTGCAATCCGACAATAACTTGCGTGTAACGCCGCCCCCAGTGCAATCGATGATGGATCCAGCATCGCCATGGCGGTTTTTTCAGAGACAACACCCCGAATCAGTTTCTGGATCATCGGCATCTGGGTTGCCGCTCCCACCAAAATAACCTGATCAACATCCTGCCCTGACCACTGCGCGCTCTCCAGTGTCCCGACAATACATTTGTGCGTCCGTTCGAGCAGTGGGACCGCCCGTTGCTCGAACTGTTCGCGTGTAATTTTCACCTCGACAATATCATTACCACCTTGAAAGCGAACTGTAACGGAATCCCGTTGTGTCAAACGGAATTTCACGGACTCCGCCGTTTTCCAGAGCCTGATGACATCTTCTGATCGCGATCGCGGATCTGTACCGTGCTGCTGCTGGAATGCCTGGGCAATCATTTCCTCCAGGCAATCATCCCAATCTCGCCCACCCAGCTTCAAATCCCCGTCCGAGGAAATCGCTGTCCACTTCTGGCCTTCTCGCTCCAATGCCATCACATCCAGTTTGCCAGCTCCCAGGTCAACAATCAGCACTTTCCCTGCTGTCGTCGTAACTTGAGCAGCCTGACCTTCGTGAATCTGCTGGTAACCGTGAGCCAAGGCAGCTGCCATCGGCTCGTTGATAATATCTTCGACTTCCACGCCCGCAATATAGCCTGCATCCTGGACCGCCTTTCTGGCAACTTCGTCGAAGTGTGCTGGCACCGCAATCACGACCTGATCACAAGAACCAACCTGTCGTCGCACATTGTCAACCATGCGGGCGACAATCAATCCCAGCAGGACCTCGGGCGGATAACGATTATCTTGCAGTACTTCCGGGTAAAACTCTTTGCCGACAAAGCGTTTGATCTCGACGGCCAGATCATTCGGACGCTGATCGGTTAGCGAAACTGCAGCGTGTCCCACCAAGGTACTGATTCCATCAATCAGTACCGCGCTGGGCACCTGCCACTGATCTTCGCTATCCCTGACAATCACTGGCTTTCCTACCGCATTCACGTAGGCCACCGCAGACTTGGCAGTCCCCAGATCAATACCGACAACCGCGCGAGCCGCTGCTTCGGAAGAAGATGAAATACTGGCCAACAATGTCGATGCAGAGAGCATACCGTGAATCTCGCGAGATTCGTCGTCACCATCGTCTTGTTCGCTACGCAGACCAGACTCGACACTCTCAATCAAGTCCGTAATCGACTGAAATCGTTCATCTGGATTCTTGGCCAACATTCGCTTCAATGTCTCATCAACCCAGTCGGGGATATGTCGATCGAATTCTTGGATATTAGGAATCGGTTCACGGGCATGTGCCAGCAGCGTCTTGATCATATCGCCTTCATAGAGGGGCTTGCCGGTCAACAGATAGTAGAAGGTGCATCCCAAGCTGTAGATATCAGTCCGGTAGTCCACGCTATGTGCATCACGAGCCTGCTCGGGAGACATGTAATTGACCGTGCCCATAATCACGCCGGTCTGCGTGAGATTTTCTTCCTTCTTTTCTTCTTCACCGAAACGCGCCGTCCCCATATCCAAGATCTTAACGCTACCGTCAGCATCCAGCATTAAATTACTGGGCTTGATGTCACGATGCACAACTCCTCGTGAATGTGCATACTGCAAGCCTTGAGCCGCTTGCAAGGTATAACTAATTGCAGTTTCAAGGGCCACCGGCCCATGTTGCTTCACGGTTTGCGACAAGGCTGACCCATCTACATATTCCATCACCAGGTAATGAATTCCACGTTCCTCGCCCGCATCAAACGCAGTTACGATATTGGGGTGAAACAACTTAGCCGCCGCTTTCACCTCCTGGCGAAACCGGTTAACCTGTTCTGGGTCTTTCATGCGAGCAGAAGGCAACACCTTGAGAGCAACTACCCGATCCATCGTCCGATGTTTTGCTTCAAAGACACGGCCCATCCCGCCAGCACCGATAGGTCTGAGCAGCACATAATCGCCCAGGATAGACAAACTTGGCTGACCCGATTCCGACGCAACAGAAGGCAAATCATCCAACAGGTCGTGCGTCGTCTCCATCTCCTCTCCACCGAGCGTTTCCTTGCTCGGGTGATGAGCAGACGTATGCGTCGCATCCACGTCTTTTTCTTGGCGATCTACCATACGAATTTCACAACAATCACGAATAAGCCGAACCACTGGCAACAGACAGGAATCGTATCACCTTCCCGCTAAACCAACCTTAACCGATCGCCCGCTTCTTTAAAAGCAGACTGTTTCCCACCACCGACACGCTACTGATGGCCATCGCTGCTGCCGCCACCACTGGAGAAACCAACAGCGACTGTCCCGTGCCAAAAGCCACAAAGACACCGGCTGCCGCTGGCAACAACAGACCATTATACACCAATGCCCAGCCAAGATTTTGATAAATTGTTCGCATCGTAGCACGCGCCAAACGAACAGTATCAGTAACCAACCGCAGGTCACTGCCCATCAACACTACATCAGCCGCTTCTACTGCGATATCTGTCCCTTTACCGAGGGCAATTCCTAAATCAGCAGTTGCCAATGCTGGCGCATCATTAATCCCGTCACCCACCATCCCGACAACCCGCCCAGCCGCTTGCAGCCGACTTATTTCAGCTTGCTTCTCGCCAGGTGTCACCTCCGCAATCACCTCGTCGATCCCCAACTGGTCAGCAACAGATTTCACCACGGCCTGGTGGTCACCTGAAATAATACAGAGCCGCAGACGCAATGATTTAAGCTGGGCAACCGCTGCTTGAGCACTCGGCTTCACCGGATCACTCACTACTACAACTCCCTGGAAAATATCATCCGCGGCAACTAGCAGCGGCGTACGAGCCTGCTCCTTCGCTTGCTGAACTCGCGCCTGCATGCCTGCTGGCAATTGAATCTGCAGTCGTTGCATAAGCCTTTCGTTGCCAGCTGCCCACTGCTGCCCAGCCACTTCCGCAAGAATCCCTTCACCTGAAAACGTCGTCAGCTGGGCTGCCACTGGCAAGGGCTCTGACTCTGCTTCGACCGCCGCCACAATCGAAGCTGCGAACGGATGACTGCTCGCCATCTCAGCAGCAGCTAATGAACGCAAGAAGTTATTTCGATCAACACCCTCAACCAGACTTACATCCGTGACCGTGGCCTGCCCCTGTGTTAACGTCCCCGTTTTATCAAAAACAAGAGTATTCATTTGTCCCGCAATTTCCAATGCCCGGGCTTCCTTCACCAGGATACCACGCTGAGCGCCAAATCCACTGGCAACCAGGATCGCCGTGGGAGTTGCCAAGCCAAGAGCACAGGGACAAGCAATCACAAGTACTGCGGTCATACATTGAACACCCTGTTCCCATTCACTAACAGCCGTCCAGGCACCTACTGACAGTAGGGCGATCAGCAAAACTGCCGGCACAAACACCTGGATGACCCGATCGGCCAGTCGTTGCACGTTGGCCTGCGATTCCTGAACGCGTCGAACCGTGGAAATCACACCCGCCAGCGACGTTTCCCTGGAAATGCGTGTTACCCGGGCCGTCAGACTCCCCTTACCATTGACCGTCCCGGCGAAAACGGCTGCACCGGCCGACTTTTCAACCGGCAGCGACTCACCGGTCAACCATGATTCATCAATCCCGGAAACTCCCGAAATAATCTCGGCATCAAGTGCTACTTTTTCTCCTGGGCGAATCACCATAACCTCACCCTCAACGACATCCTCCACTGGCACCGATTCCACCTGTTCGCGTTGCACCATCACCGTCGGTGGGGTCATTTCCAGCAGCTTCCGAATTGCGCCCGAGGCCCGCCCCTTGGACCTGGCCTCGAGAAACTTACCTGCCGTAACAAAAGTCAGTATCAGTCCAGCCTCCAAGAACATGGTCGCTTCGTCACGCCAAAAAAAGTGAAACAAACCGCGACCGTAAGCAGCCGTACAGCCTAATGCAATCAGCGTATCCATATTGGTCGAAAGCTGGCGAGCACGCCGCCAAGCTCCCAAGTAAAATCCCTTGCCCAACATGACCTGCAAAACAGTAGCCAACAACAGCTGGACGTATCCCAAGCCGACTACATTCTGAAACACCATCAGCAGATGAATAACCAGCAAAGGAACTGCAAACAGCAGGCCCCAGAAGAAATGTTGTCGCCAAATAGCAGCTGCCTGTTCTGGACGCGTGGCTAATTCTTGCACCGTCTGCTCATTGCTTGCCACCCGGGCTGGGTAGCCCGCTGCAGACAATTGCGACTCCAACTCAGCCACCCTGCTCTGTCGAGGATCGTAATCGATCGTTGCCTGCTCCAGGATCAGGTTGGCAAAAACTCTTTGCACTCCAGGTAACCGCAGTGCTGCCTGTTCCACTCGTGACGTGCAACTCGCACAGTGCATACCTGAAACGTCCAAGACAACCCGTTGCAACTCCTCGCTACCGTTCTGATCGCCAGCCAGCGGCCGTTCGACCGTCTCCTGGTCCTGGCTAGCCTGGGATCCCATTGCGGCTATGCCGCCAGAAGCCAAGCCGCCCGCTTCGAACCCGGCTCCCTGGACAGCCTCAGCCAATTCACTCGGTGACGTAGATGTGCCGTCATAAACGACGGCTGCCTGGTTTTGCTGCAAGCTAACCTCTGCACAATGGACGCCGGGAACCTCTAGCAGCGCTTGTTGCACAACCGAGACGCAATGGTCACAAGTCATGCCCTGGATATTGAGGGTAGTTTCGGTCATGGTAACTTTCATTATACAGGCAATGTGTCGGGTCTTTGCAGGTTGCTGGGCAAATGGCACAATGCTTCATATTAAAAATACCCGTTCGTTACATTTGCACTACCGATTAACCGGCCCCGAACCATCAAGCTAACAAACTCATGCTGACAGCTGAAATCGTCGCCATTGGTGATGAACTTACAAGCGGACAACGACTGGATACAAACAGCCAGTGGATTAGCCAACAACTGGCTGACCTGGGAATCCGTGTACTACTCCATACAACCGTCGCCGATGATCTGGAAACTGGAGTCCAGGTAATTCGGCAAGCCCTCCAACGCGTTAACCTGGTTATCTGCACCGGCGGCCTCGGTCCCACCGCCGATGACTTAACTCGGGAAACAATTGCACAGGCAACCGATCGACCTTTACAACAGGATGATGAAGCACTGGCCCATATTGAGAATCTTTTCCGGGCCCGCAAACGCGAGATGCCAGCTCGCAACACCATTCAAGCAATGTTTCCCGAAGGAAGCCTGGTCGTTCCAAATCCCCACGGCAGTGCCCCGGGTATCGACCTGACCATTCAGCCGAAGAATAGTGAGGCTGCCCGCATCTTCGCTCTCCCTGGCGTACCAGCAGAAATGTTCGAAATGTGGGAGGCTACCGTCCAACCCAGGATACTGGAACAGCTTGGGGACCAACGGACCCTGACTGTTCATCATCAAATCAAGTGTTTTGGTGTAGGTGAGAGCGATCTGGAGCAGATGCTGCCTGACCTGATTGCTCGAGGTCGCCAGCCAACTGTTGGCATTACCGTCAGCAAGGCGACTATCACCTTACGTATCTCCGCTACTGGAGCTACAAAAGCTGACTGCCGACACCTCATGCAAGAAACTATTGATACCATTCACAACTGCCTTGGAGACCTGGTGTTTGCTGAGGGTGAACTCGAATTACACCATGTGGTCCATGATCTGTTGCGAGAAAAAGGCCTCACCCTGGCAACCATCGAATGTGGTACCAGCGGCCTTTTGACCAACTGGCTTAGTGAGTCAGGCATTGAGGGCACGAGCTACCGAGGAGGGCTGGTCATTCGGCAACCTTCACAATTCGAGCAACTGTGGAACGATCCGCAACTCGCATCGCTTCCTATACACAACGCCGAAAAACTCGTAGAAACCCTCGCTCAACAGGGCCTGGAACAACTGGCAACCGATATCGTACTCGTACTGGGTCCGGAGCCAACCGATCAATCCTGGACGCACGACGACGACCGTATCCATTACGGGTTGGCAACCCACGACCAGGTGTCATGCAAGTCTTCGCCATTTAGCGGGCACCCTGACATTTTACAGGCGCGCAGCGCAAAGCAAGCACTCAACCATTTGCGCCTAACACTGCTCTCCTTACCAAGTAAGAAGGCAGATTAAAGACAGCCGATCACTATCATGCTGCTCGTTCGACCAGCAGCCTACTCGCTTCCACCGCTGGCTGCCTCTTCTTTTTCCTCCGGTTTTGGCGGCGCAAAGCTAACCACCTCTTTACCATCATCGGACCAGATCCGAACCACACTGTCTTGACCACCTGCAGCAATTATTATCCCATCGGCAGTTCATGTGTCGGAATAGACATTGTCCCCTGACCCGCCGAAGGTCCGGACGTTCCCGCCGTTATCGGTTTTCTTCATATGAACGTTCTTGTCTCCTGAAGAAGCAACCACGTTCACACTGTCACCGACAAACTTAATCCCGGTCACTTCTTTACCGAATCCGGAAATAGTTCGCTGCTGATCCCCAGTGCGGAAATCCCAGACCTTGACGACTTTGTCAGCGCCACTACTGGCCAGGGTACGACCGTCGGCACTCCAACTGACGCCCAGCACATGGTGCGTGTGTCCTTCAAAAGCTCTTACAAATTTTCCATCCGCAACCTGGAAGACCTTTACGAACCGATCGGCCCCGGAACTGGCAATGTACTGACCGTCACGAGAAAACTCGACCGAGAAGACAGTATCACTGTGCGGCTCTTTAAGAGCCTTCACCAGTTTCCCATCCGCTACATTCCAAATCTTGATTTCGCCACTACGCGACGGTTCTCCACCACCGGTAACCAGTTGTTTACCATCGCTACTAAAATGCATCGAAATGACGCGATCTTCAAAAATCTCAGTCTTCACACCGTCACCAATTCGTTGTATCAGTTTCCACTGTATTTCAACGTTCCAGATAATTGCCGCTTTGTCAGCAGAAGCGGTAAGCAATGCGTTATCCGGCAGGAATGCGGCCAACGATAGTGGTCCGCCATGTCCTTCCAACACATCGATTGCTTTCCCGGTTTCTCCATCGAAGAGATGAACTTTCTGATCATCTCCGCCTACAGCAAACATCGAACCATCTGGTGAGAAAGCGACCATTCGCCAAGGTTTCTCGGCATCGGTTGCCGCCTTTTTCGCCGTCTCTGTCGTTGTTGTCTTGTCCTTGTGGAGTTGCTCTTTTTGCTTAACCGTGGCGGCGAGCCCAGGAATCGCATCGGTTGCCTTCTTCACCGAAGCGGTTGCCCGTTCTACAGTCCGTTTCGCCGCCTTGGCAGTCCGATCTGCAGAATTCTTTTCATCAACCGCTTTTTGAGCCGGTGCCGTCAGCTTTTTGACATTGGCATCGGCAGCCTTTGCTTCATTGGTTGTTTTGGTGAGTTCGGCATCCGCCTTCTTCTTCTCTTCGGCGGCAGTTTTTTGTTTGGTCGTCAAGTCAGTGACAACCTTGGTCGCCGCCTGAAACGCCTGATCAGCTGTTTTACGTTTTGCCTCTTCAGCCTGAGCTGCCGCAGCCGCATCTGCCGCAGCCTTTTTCAAGGCTGCATTGGCGGCCTCTTTTTTGGCGGCCTCGTCGGCCTGCTTCTGCTTGTTCGCCGCATCAGCAGCTGCCTTGGTCGCTGCATCAAGTGTCTTCTTAGCGGCAGCCGCCGTCTCTTGGCCTTTTTTCAGAGCAGCCGCGGCATCGGTATTCTTCTGGTCCGCCGCTTTTTTCACTGTCTCAGCTTTAGTCTTTGCTTCGTTAGCGGTTACCAAGGTTTTATCCGCGGCTTCCTTATCAGCGACTGGCTTCTTGGCAGCTTCCACTTTCTTGGCCAACTCTTCGATTGCCTTCTTGTCAGCTTCCTGTGCCTTTTTCAAGTTGTCATCTTCTGACTTCTTGCGTTTATTACCGTCGTCCAGGTCTTTTTTGGCAAGATCCGTATGCCGTTTGGCCAAGGCAACTTGTCGGTCCAGGTCCGCTAGTTTCAACTGCTCTCTAAAATTACCTTTCAGTTCGACGACCTGTTTGCCATCGGCTGCATTCCATAACTTGATCGTCTTATTATCGCTGGTGGAGACAATTCGTGTGCCGTCGGGACGCACGGCCAATGCCGTTACCGGAGCTCCGTGGGCCATCTGCCGAATCATTTTTCCGTCGGCCACTTGCCAGTGACGAACAGTGCCATCCTGACCAGCCGAAACCAACTGCGACTGTTTTTCTCCGGTTGCAACCAGGGCCAGTACGGGGCCACC
>CAZXJC010000688.1:0-5734 GCA_964640885.1 uncultured Pirellulaceae bacterium
TTTAACTCAGCGGCCAGACGGTTCTGCTGCTGCCGTTGCAACGAAGTCGGGGTAAGCATCACGGGCGTTGCATTTCCCTTTTTTCCATCCAACCCTTTCTCATCATTCTGATTGAAAAAGGCGAATAAGCGATAGAACTCTCGCTGCGTTAGTGGATCGTATTTGTGGTCGTGGCACCGGCAGCATTCCAATGTCTGGCCAAGCCAGACCGTACCTGTCGTCATCACTCGATCCATCACGTATTCAGTTCGGTACTCTTCTGCAATTGCACCACCTTCAAAGTTGATCATATTGTTACGAAGAAACCCGCTGGCAACCTGTTGCGAAGTCGTGGCTCCCGGGAGCAGGTCACCGGCTAGTTGTTCGATCGTAAACTGGTCATAAGGCATGTTCTGGTTGAATGCCCGGATCACCCAGTCTCTCCAACGCCACATGTCGCGGTGACTGTCAATGTGATAACCATGGGTGTCGGCATAACGGGCCAAGTCGAGCCAGTCCACGGCCATTCGCTCACCATACCTGGGAGAAGCCAGCAGACGCGCGACTAGACGCTCGTAGGCACCCGGTTCCTGGTCGGCCAGGAAAGCATCTACCTCTGCCAGGTCAGGTGGCAAGCCGGTCAAGTCAAATGTCAGGCGGCGAATCAAGTCGATACGATTTGCTACAGCAGCAGGTTGTAGCCCCACCATTACCATAGCCGCCAGCGTGAAGTAATCAATCTCATTACGTGGCCCATCGCGCTCCAAGACAACCGGTAAGCTGGTGCGATGAGGAGCTTGGTAAGACCAGTGGTCGGTTGCCACTGGAGGTTCTTCGGCAGCAGCTATCGAAATGAAGAAAATAACAACCGCAATCACGGTCAGCAAGCCTGCTCGAGGCAGGTTGCACTGGCCAAAATCAGCCGTTGTTTTCAACATAATGAATCTCGTGAATCAAGTTTGCAACGGGTTACAGGGAGATCCCTGATCAACAGTCGTCCCCGCTTATCCTCCCTCAATACTCAAGTATACGTGACTCCAGAAAGGGACTACGAAAACCATTTCTCTCACTAACCCATCGGTCCGATCAACTGTTCCTTGTAAACCCGCAAACCGTTGAGATCGGCAGTGCTGCCCGTCGTGCTGACCCGTTTTTTCGACATAACCACCCAGTTTGCCCTCTCCTGACCGCAGGCAGCAAAAGCTTCCTTGCAGGCAATCAAAGACCTTGGCAGCCACCCAGGGCAACAAGCGTACCCATTACTTGCCAGTCGACTTTGCTGGTACCGATGATTCGTCGCGCCGTTGTTGGTTGACACGCTTCAACAACTCCAAAACCGTCGCTTGGATCTTGGGCTCGGCATTGATTTCCAGGCAACTGGTTCTCGCTCGCCAGGTCGTGTACCCACCGAGTGCATGTTGATCGGGGGGAGGAATATATCCTTCGCAGCCGTTGGCAAGCTCAATCGTAAAGGTCTGTTTCAAAGGACTTTTACGTTTGATATCGAGTCCCGTGGCTGCGAACACTTCATTAGGAATGGCTGCGATTCCAAGGTCGCCAATTCGCAATGCTTGCAACTTCAATTCACGTGTTGGTTTCATTGCTTTCAGGAGCACCGCTTCCCGGGCGTAGACTTCCGTGTTGGTCTTCGGCTTCCGACCAGCGAAACTTTTTACCACCTCTTGAGCGCGGGCCAGTTCCTCATCATCTGGCAATCTTACGTCCAGGGTAAGTTTCTTTTCTTCCATCACGATCGGAACCCAGTTGTAGTAGCGAATCGTCTGGTAAGCTTTCAAGGCAGCCTGGGAAACTTCTTTCCCTACGGAAAACCGGTCGAATTCAGTCCGTGGCTGTTTTTGTGTATAGTCACGCAACCAGGTATCGCCACTGGTAGCATTAGCTAACAAGGAAACAAACTTGGGCGACTTTTGTTCACTGGCCAATTGGGTCGCGATCTCATTGCAAAAGACACCAAAATAATCTGCTGAGATCGCCGGTGCGCCCACGTAATGAACCGAATAGGCGGACAGGAGTGCCAGGGGGGTTCCTCCGCGAGTTTGAACCGACACTACCGGCACATCAGGATCCACCGGGCCCGTCGCCCGAATCGCATTCGGGTTATTATTGCCGGGGTGCATCTGTGCCCGATCATTCTTCGTACCACCAAACGGGTTTGTCGGAGCAATCCCTGGCTTCATTAACCAGCGGCGACAGGCAACATTCTTCTCGTCGCGTCCATAAGCCCAGCCGATTCGTGCGGGAGCCAGGGCCGCGTGTGCCTGCGTGATTCCCTTGGCAATCTGACCAGGGAGATACTGAACATAAGCAGCATCTTCATCTGTCCCCAGGCAACCATGTACCGAGGGAACAGAGTGGGCATGAGTAGCCGAAATAAGCATTCGATGAGCCGGAATACCAGTGGCCCGGGAAGCTAGTTGCTTGGCATGGTCAAGCAATTTGCGAGGCATCATGCAACTGTCCACAACCACAATTGCAATCGTCGTCGTGCCATCATCCAGGACCAGGCAACGAGCATGAAGTCGATCAACAATCTTGTCCGCGGTACGCTCAACCATCGAACCATTAATGATCACCGGCAGTTTCAGTGGCGTAATATCAATCGCCACGGCACCCGCCCGCAAAGATGGTTCTAACGCCCGACACCTTTCAGCAAGGGTCGTCTGCATCAATAGGCCCAGCATCAATAGGCCAGTCCAGGTCATCAAGAATCGGTAGCTTGAAGAAAAGGCTGTCTGTCTCATCGGCAGCGGCTCCTGCTGTTAACGTTACTTTCCTTTAACCGTGACCATCTTGTCTTCTGGATTCTCAGCTACCAGCAGCCCACGAAAATGGACTTCTTGTGGCACACGATTCGAGTGCAGTTGCAGACCAATCGGTCCGGCTTCGCAATACTCCGGCTTGGGATCCTTCCAGTCAGCAACCAGTTTTCCATTTACTGCCAAGCGAATGTGGTTTCCAATAGCCAGGATTTCCATCTGGTTCCAACCACCATTGTCTGCTTTCTTAGCCAGGCCATTATCTCGGTAAATCGAATTGCGACGATACAGATCATAGAAACCCCAGTTCGAGGGAAACATCACCAGGTGACCCTGATAAGAAAACGTCTCCTGGTTCTTCTCAAACTTTTTTCCCCAGATGGCAATGCCCGAGTGCATCTTGGATTTCACCAAGCGACCTTCGAAGATCAACCGGAAGTTTCGATACTTTTTCTTAGTCAACAAGTAGGTACTTACCGGAGGTGCATTGTCCTTTGTATTACGGGCAATAATCACACCATCCTTAATGCTAAAGTACTTGTCAGTATGCCCTTCCCAGCCGGCGAAATCTTTCCCATTGAATAAGGGAACAGCTTTTTCCCCTTTGGCAAACTTGACGCCCTGAGCCCAACTGGCAAGTGTCGGTTGACCACCAGCGGCAATTTTCTTCTGGAAACTCAAAAGCCCTTTACCCGTTCCCTGGTAACCCGCCAGGGGATCTCCATCGGGGCCAAGTTTACCGCAGCACCAAAGCAGGCCCCGACCCACGGTGTCGAGCCACTCGTCGGCTACCATCGTTTCATTATGATGTCCGAGCGTAGTCCCAAACACGCGGGCCTTCCCATAGGTATTTGTCCACATACAGAGCTGTTCTTTTTTCGTATCAACTCCATAAGCAGTTGCCAGCGGTCGACAATTGGGCCAGATGTTCTCAATCACGTACAACTCTCCATTGGGAGTTGTCCAGGTCTTGGGAAAACCTGTCATGATAGGATTCTTTTCATCTACCCGGGTGACTTTCAACTTACGGCCACCCTTTTCATGGCGCCGCGAAGTAACCCCCAATAGCTTACGCCATTCGTCAGTTTGGGCAGCACGATAACTGTGCATTGAACAGTGAATTACGATCGCCGGAACACCGGTTTCCTTGTGACCGTTAACAATAGTCTTCACGAAATCAATGTCGTCAATCGCACCATAACATTCATTATGGACAACAATATCGTATCCCTTTGACCAGTCTGGGTTCTTGTAAATAGAAACCTTCGTGTCACGGCCTTTACCTTCGTAGACCACGTCCCAACTGATACTGGCTCGTTGACTGAGTCCTTCGGTAATGATCTGAACTTGCCGCTCGTAATCATGGCAACAACCACCGGCAACAAGGAGACCCTTTAATTTCGTTTTAGGAGCTACCTTCTTCGCAGCTTTCTGCGCCTGTAAGAGCGGAGCAAACGTGACCATGACGAACAATGTCGCAACTAGCGTGACCATCGTGACTGCAATACTTGACTGGCGTTTCATGAATCACATCCCTTATTTAAAAAGAACGGAAAACTTCCGTAAATCGTCGGTTCAAACCAATGGCCTATCTTATCGCCCGGGCGCACCGAATGCGAGCAGGAAGCCACCTGGCTGCTTCGGATAGGAACAGTTTCTCTCACCAGGCCAAAAGAAATTACTTGGGACGGAGTCGAATCGACTTAAGAACCATCAGTTCCTTGCCCGGTTTATTGCCTGCTTTAACGGACAGAACATGGGTGCCACTAGGGTTAATCAAGAAAAAGTGCTCGTCCGTACGACCTGTCGTACCCATGGGACTTTCCACCTCACAGACCTTGGACGGTTGCTCGTCGATCTGTATTCGGTAGGTTCCCTGGTGAGCATCCTGGGCCGCCGCGTAAGTGACTTCTTCACGAAAATAACCATGTTTGTTAATCTTAAAATGCCAACTAAACCAATCTTCTGGTTCTTGCCATCTCTGAAATTGCCCCTCCAGACCATTAACCTCGCAACGGATTGTTTTTCCGTGCAAGCTAGCCACCGTAGCAGCCAGTCCAATCTCTCCAGTTCCTTCCTGGTTGACCACCACTTCCGTGACAAGATCTGCCACCGAATCTTTCTTTTCGGTTGTTTCTTCTTTTTGCTGGCCTTGTTCCGCTGCCGAGTCCTGGCGACCGGCCCACCACCCTAATCCCCAAATTCCCCCGGCAACGAGTAGTACCGCGACCGCGCCAAGTATAACTTTACCCGTGCCACTACGAACTTCTCCAGGATCACCCTTGGCAGCTGGTGTGGAGGTCATCACCGGGGCAATCGGCGACAGTTCGTGTTGCCCGCTCGTAAGAGGCGCCGGCGGCGGCAGGGGAGGTGCCGGCGGTGGCACCTGGGTCGCGGAGGCTTCCTTCAGAAGGGAAGCGTCATAAGCCTGCTTACTCTCAACATCAACGAGACAGACCCTGGCAGCTGCAATTTCGTTCAGCAATTGCTGGGTATGACGACCACGAGGTCCCGTCTGTTGAATACGCACTTCGCTCATGCGAGCATCGGCTGCCCGATTAATTAGAATTGGCTCATTTTCAAACCGATGGATTCCCAGTAATCGATAGTGATCAAGAGGATGTTCCTCAGGCGCGATGCCGAGCCATTCTCGATAAGGATCAAATTGATCAGACATAAAAACCAATACACGTCATTACGAAAAAACGCTGGAAGGGGCGACTAGCGCTCCTTCCATCGCAAATTCTAATCGCTCAGTTTACTTACTTTACTCTTCGTTATACCGGAACTAGACCTGTTCTGGCACCACGAACGGCTTACGATACGGTCGTGTCAACAATTGATTTGCCTCAGCATCGTTGACGTACTGCTCTGTCTTGGCATCAAAGTCCAAAACACGTCCGAGCGTGTACTGGGAATCCGTGAGACGATTCTTCTCTGACTCCAAGTTGTTGACAACCATGTCAAAAGCGTCACTC
>CAZXJC010000689.1:0-7129 GCA_964640885.1 uncultured Pirellulaceae bacterium
GTGCTACGAACCGTCCGGAGATACTTGACCAAGCGCTACTGCGCCCTGGACGCTTTGATCGCCAGGTGCTGGTCGACCGTCCGGACCTGAAAGGTCGCGACCAAATCCTCAAGGTCCATGTCAAGGATGTCAAACTTGATCCCAACGTCGCTCTTAATGACGTCGCCGCTATTACCCCTGGATTTGTGGGCGCCGACTTGGCCAACCTGGTAAACGAAGCTGCTTTGCTCGCTGCCCGACTGGAAAAATCAACCGTTGAGATGTGTGACTTTGATGAAGGGGTCGAACGAGTCACGGCGGGCCTAGAGAAAAAGCGCCGGATCATGAGTGACGACGAAAAGCAGCGTATTGCCTATCACGAAAGTGGCCACGCGCTGGTGGCCTTGAGCCTGCCCAACACCGATCCAGTCCACAAGGTCTCGATCATCCCGCGTGGCGTGGCGGCACTGGGCTACACGATGCAACGCCCGGAAGCTGACCGTTACCTGATGACTCAAAGTGAACTGGAGAGCCAGGTACAGGTCTTACTGGCAGGCACGATCACCGAAGAGATTATTTTCCCCGATGTTTCAACCGGCGCTCAAAATGACCTACAGCGAGCAAGTGAAATCGCACGCTGCATGGTGATGGATTTCGGCATGAGCCAACTGGGACGTGTCAACTATCGTTCACAACAGCGTCATTCCCACTTGAGCAATGCCGGAGCAGACGAGTACGTCCGTAACCATAGCGAACAGACGGCCCGGGAAATTGACGAAGAAGTTAATCGCATTATCCAACATGCCATGACCAATGTGAGACATATCCTCGAGTCGCGACGACCAGCACTGGAAGCAATCGCCCAACGGTTAATTGAAATTGAATCGATCGATGGCGAAGAGCTAAAAAGCCTGGTCGAACAATCCAGCACTGGTCCCCAAGTAGTTCCAGGCACCAATGCTCGCACGGAAAATACTGCCAGTGAGGATGAACAGTCACTGCCGGCAAGCGATGACCAGACCGACCAGCAGTTAAGCAAACCTCGCTGACAAAATTCAGTCGGTCCTTCTTTAAAATACGCCTGCCTGCCACGGCACTGTCGTTTTGGCACCCTCTGCCAGTCCCTGGAGTCCGTGACTTTCGCCAATTGAACTTTGTTTAAATTTTTCAATTTGTTAATATTCTGGAACTGGTCATCACTTATTGCCGTGGGGAGTCCAGAGGAACAGGCTCCGACAGATCATTCGGCACTAAAATTGCATGATTGGAACCTGATAACCTGGTTTACAAAGAGAGTGTTGTTCACAATCCTGATTTGAGGCCACTCGTGAAACTGGAAACTCCTCGTCTGCTAATCACCGACGACGATCCTGACATGCGACGGTCGTTGCAAGACATTTTTGAAGAACGAGGCTTTCAGACGCGGTTAGCCTGTGACGGTCAGGAAGCCGTGAACATCGTCCAAGAAGATCAAATCCACTTGTTGTTACTCGACATGCACATGCCTCGTATGACTGGCCTGGAAGCAATTCGCAAACTCCAACAACTGGCTCAACCGGTCCCCTGTATTCTGTTCTCGGCTAAGCTCGACGACGCGCTGACCCAACAGGCTCAGCAAGCGGACGTTTTCTCAGTCCTGGCAAAACCGTTTCGATTGGCCCAGATTACCGAACTGGTCTGTGGAGCCCTGCTGGCTACCTACGGATGGAGACCTCGTCGCTAAACTTATTGCCTGGCACCCTTCATGTCTGCCATTGAAATCCTCGTCCTCGGATCGATCCATCAAGACCTGGTCATTCGGGGACCTCGACTTCCAGAACCGGGCGAAACCGTCCTGGGCGGACAATTCTACCAGGTGAGTGGAGGCAAGGGAGCAAACCAGGCCGTCGCCTGTCGTCGGGCAGGAAATTACCCGGTCTGGCTCTGCTCAGCCATCGGTTCTGACCTGTTAGGCCAAAATTCGCTTCGCGAACTGGCAGAGGAAGGCCTGGTCACCACGGCCATTTACGAATCTGTTCAAGAAGCCACGGGAGTAGCGCTGATTCTTGTCGACCAGGAGGGTGAAAACTGCATCAGTGTCGCCTCCGGTGCCAACCGGCTGTTGACCGCCGACAATCTACCACCTAGCACGGCCAGTGTCTGGCAGGCTGGCAACTACCTGCTTGCCAGCCTGGAAGTTCCCTGGGAAACCGTCTCTGCCGCCTTAGCCCAGGCCCGCGCAGCTGGCATGACGACCATCTTGAACCCGGCTCCGGCCAACGCCGAACTGGCTCAACCTGGGGAATTACAGGATGTTGACCTGATCACCCCCAATGCCCAGGAAGCGTCTCTAATCAGTGGCCTTGATGTCGATGACATCCCCTCAGCTTGCCAGGCAGCCAAAATCTTACAAGGGCTGGGGCCTCGCGACGTCATTGTCACACTTGGCAAACAGGGACTCGTCTTGCGAGAGGGAGAGGAGGATCTGCACATCCCAGCTCAGCCGATCGAGGCGGTCGACACGACAGCCGCTGGTGATTGTTTCAACGGAGCGTTAGTCGCTGCCCTGGCCAGCGGCAAATCGCTCCCCGTGGCTGCCCACTGGGCCAGCGGGGCAGCGGCCCTCTCGGTAGGGCGTCGTGGGGCGCAACCCTCACTACCAATCTACGACGAGATCGAGCAATGGTGGCAAACAATGAAATGAGTCGGGACAGAGAACTAGTCCCTGCTGCTGCCCCCCAGCTACGTTTGACTCAGGAAACGTTAAATATCGCTAAAAATCTGACTGAATAGGGCTAGAGGATTTGAATTTCGCAGCTATCTCGGCTACCTTCTAGAGAAGTTAAGCCAATTCACGAAAGCAAATTCAGGGTAATTACACCTATCACGTTTACCAAGGAGTGAACCTATGTCGCGTCGTACAAGTCGTCGTACTTTCATCAAAGCCAGTGCTGCTGGCGGTGTTGGATTCTGGGTTGCCGGAGGCGTTCAACCGGCACAAAGTAAATCCGCACTGGAAACCGTCAACTTTGCCAGTGTCGGTGTCGGTGGTAAAGGAACCAGCGACTCGAACGATGCTGCCAAGCATGGCAACATGGTCGCCATCTGTGACATTGATGAAAACAACCTCAACAAGGCAGCCAGCAAGTGGCCCAAGGCCAAGAAGTTCTTTGACTATCGCAAGATGATCGAAGAGATGGGCAGCAGCATTGATGCTGTTACCGTCAGTACGCCCGATCACAGCCACGGCCCAGCAAGTGCACTGGCGCTCAAGGCCGGTAAACACTGCTTTACGCAAAAGCCGATGAGTCACTCGATTCACGAAGCCCGCGTCCTGGGCGAACTGGCCAAGAAAAACGGCGTGAAGACCCAAATGGGTAACCAGGGAACTGCCAACTCAACCCTGAGAGAATCGGCAGCCTTGATCCAGTCGGGTGCCATCGGAACGGTCAAGGAAGTTCACGTCTGGACCAACCGACCGGTATGGCCTCAGGGTACGGGACGTCCCAAAGCCGAGCCGCCAATCCCCAAGCACATTCACTGGAAAGAATTCCTGGGACCAGCAAAGGCTCGTGCCTACCATCCCGCATACCATCCGTTCAAATGGCGTGGCTGGTGGGACTTCGGTACCGGTGCGTTAGGTGACATGGCCTGCCATACCCTGAACATGCCCTTTATGGCACTTGATTTACGTGACCCGATCTCTGTGCAAGCAGAAACTTCAGGCCATAACAAAGAGACCTATCCCAGTTATTCAATTATCAATTTCCAGTTCCCGGCTCGTGGCAGTCGACCAGCTGTCAAAATGGTCTGGTATGACGGTGGCAAGAAGCCGGCGCGTGAGCTACTACCTCCATCGAAACTGATCAAGGCTCCGAACACCGGCTCCCTGCTCATCGGTGACAAGGGTACCCTGCTCTCGCCAGGTGATTATGGTGGCGACGGCAACACGGGCATTTTCGCTGGTGGTGAATACACCCGCCAACGAGATCTCAAGAAATCGGTCGAATACACCAAGTCGCCAGGCCACTTCACCGAGTGGGTTCGAGCGATTAAGGGTGGACCCGAATCGGTCTCCAACTTCCCGAATTACTCCGGGCCGCTGACCGAAACGGTCCTGCTCGGCAACCTGGCCGTCTGGGCAGATGGGAAGAAGATTGATTGGGATGCCAAGAACCTGGTTGCGACCAACGCACCAGAAGTGGCCCACATCGTCAAGAAGGAATACCATAACGGATATAGCCTCTAAGAGCTTAATCCCGAATGGTTTGAACTCCACGAACCGCGGGTTTCTGCTCAGGAAACCCGCGGTTTTTCTTTCTCCTTTGAGTGTATATTTAATTATCTTGATCCGGGAGTTGTAGAAAGCGATGTCAAAAATTCTGATGCCTATTGGCGATGCCACCGAAACACTCGATACGTTCTATCCTTTCTTTCGACTGGCCGAAGCAGGCTACGAGGTAGTCGTTGCAGGTCCGGACGCTCGCCAGTATCACACCGTGCTGCATGAAATCCCCCCCGATTCCAATATCCCCTGGGACATTACCCAGGAACGCCCGAGCTATCACATCGAAGCGACCGTCGCATTTCGCGACCTGAACCCGGATGACTATGCCGGGCTCTTTATCTCCGGTGGCCGCGCTCCGGAGTACATTCGCTATGAGCAGGAATTGCTGGAGGCCACACGGGCCATTCACGAGGCCGGCAAACCGATTGCCTGCGTTTGCCATGGCATTGAAATACTAACCGCCGCTGGCTGCATCGAAGGCAAACAGGTCACCACAGTTGCCAAGTGTGCCCTGGACGCCGAACAGGGAGGTGCCACGTATGTGGATCAGGCGGTAGTGATTGCCGATAACATCGTGACTGCCCGCACTTGGCATGACAACGCGCCGTTTATGCGAGAGTTTCTCAAGCTGTTAGCCGGTGTCACGGAAGCAAACAGCGTTTAATTGCTGACCATTTTCAACGCTGAAACACCTTAAGAAGTCGCCGTCAGCCGGTGTGTTGGTACAGGCCGACCAGGACGAAAGCTTTCACACTGCAAGAACTCCGCGTCGGCTCCTGCCCGCTGACAAATTTCGCTAACATGAGAGCGAACCAGTTTTTCCAGATCGTCCGGATCACAGGCCACACGGGCATTGATGATCAGGTCCGCTTGTTCCGTTTGGCATTCGGAAGCCAGCGATAACTGGGGCTCGGATTCCCGACTGACCAGGTTGGCCACCCCGTAATAACCTTCCCACAAACCGATAATCTTCAAGTGGGCTGTCTCTGCCAATTGTTCTTCCAAGGCATCTCGCAAACCGCCGACTAACTGAAGCAACAAGGCATCCAACTCCAGCGAGTCGGAACTCTTAATCCGTACGCTGGCGTTGAGCCAACCCAGTTCTGCCTCGCCGGCAGCATAAATATCGTAATCCAGTTCCAGCACACGGCGTCCAAAGTTACCCTCTTGAGCGAGCAACTCCAAGAGGCCCTCAAAGCCTGTTCCGGTAAGCGCCGACATCCGCAGCACAGGAACCCCAGGACACTTATCTTCGATCAACCCTACTAGTTCTTCAATCTCCTCGGCGGCTAATTGATCAATTCGGTTAACGATAATGAAGTCGGCCTCTTCCAGTTGTTTTTCAAAGATGTAAGCCGCTTGTGGTGAAAAACCGGCATTGGCCTCGGCCTTGAGAATTCGTAGTCCGTGACTGGGCTTGAGAATCACTCCATACGGGGCCACCTCAAAACGATCGGCATGTAGTTGCATGAGCGGTTGCACAACAGTCGCCACCAAATCCGTACAACTCCCCACCGGCTCAGCAATCACAACGTCTGGCTGTTGTTCTTCAGAAAGTTGACGCGGCACCTCGGTCAACTCATTGAAGTTACAACAGAAACAGGCTCCCGCTACTTCTCCCACGGAGAACCCCTGGGAACGTAACGAATGGGTATCGACCAAACCTTCCGCCTGGTCATTCGTGACAATGCCGACATTCAGGCCTTGCTGCTGATAGGTCTTGGCCAAGCGGGCAATCGTTGTTGTTTTCCCGGCACCCAGGAATCCACCCACCATTACGAATCGAATTTTCTTCACGATTTACCACTCCTTAAAAAACATCAAGGGAGCACTCGACCAGCCGATAATCTCCAGAATTCACCGTAGCGTATCTTTACAGCAGGAACAAGCGGCTAAGGATTTCTGCTATGGAGCCGAACAACTCATCAACCATCCTTTGGTTAAGTGCGGTAAGCCGATATCATATTGGCGTCAATTCACCCAGGCTTTTGTCCTTTATTCTTTCTCCCCGCGTGATACCAGCATGCAACTAACCTCCATCATGGAAACTTGTCTGTATGTCGACGATTTAGCCTCTGCAGAAGCCTTCTATCGACAAGTACTGGGCCTGAGCTGCCAGCAACGAGATCCTGCTCGCCATGCCTTTTTCCAGTGTGGTGAGCAGATGCTACTGCTGTTTGTGCCAGCTGCCAGTAGCTCCGGAACATCAGATGTGCCAACCCATGGCAGCCATGGGCCGGGACACGTTGCCTTCCGGGTCGAGTTAGACGAGTTCGCCAATTGGCAAGAGCACCTGGCCACACACGGCGTCGCCATTGAACAGACCGTGCAATGGCCTCACGGTGGAACATCCATTTACTTCCGCGACCCGGCCGGCAATAGCTTAGAACTGGTTTCAAACGAAGTCTGGAAATTAGATTCGAATACAGGCAACCAATAGCAGTCGGCCCAGGCAGCATTCAAAGGTGCGGTGAAGATGTCGCAAGAGCGCACTGTGTCAGTTAGGCAACTCGCGAGTGGACAGCTGGTGGACGAGCTTCACCTACCTGCCAGACGGAACCATCACGGCCGTAGTACTTAACTTCGTTCTCTTCCACAAACCAGATGGCATGCAAACCGTCGCATTCGAAACGACGCCCACAATAAAAGCCGTCACGAATCAAAATCGTCTCTTCGATCTCACGGTCGGTAGCAGCGCCTAGCTGCGCGAAAGTACCGCGAATCTGTTGTCGCACCGTGTGCATAACATCTTGAGTCGACATAAGTCACAACAACCGGCTAAAGAGACAGAGAAGAGAAAGCCCAACGGCATACCTTTCTTCATTACCTCCTTGGATCGACCGATGCTACTTATTAATTTGGCAATCTCCCAGCAACTGTTTA
>CAZXJC010000690.1:0-13986 GCA_964640885.1 uncultured Pirellulaceae bacterium
GATCAAGAGGTAACTTACAGCCTCGTTACCCCGGTTGAGCAACTCCCAAGCCGAGATTGTCAACACCTGTACACGCTGGTCCACCAAACGATCATCGATCAACTCCAACAGCACGACATCCACGCGGAACTACGGTGCCTGACCAACTCCTCTACAGCAAGTCAGCAACCGTTTTTGTGTTTCCAGCGAAAGGCTAACGGAGATATTTTAATCGACACACAGAAAGTTTGCGGTAGTGCCCAACGACGACAACGGGGCGTGGTCCTGCAACATGGCAGCCTGCTGCTAAATCGCTCTCCCCTGGCACCCGAAATCGCCGGCATTAATCAGCTTACGGGAGTAAAGTTGAGCCCACAGGATTGGATTGAAGATTGGCCTCACCGTCTCGCCCAGGCACTGGGATGGAACCTGGTCCGCAAAACCCTAGGACAAGAACAAGGAGAACGAGCCGAACAACTTCATCAAGACCGGTTTTCTTCCGCCCACTGGACCAAACGACGATAATGGGAAAAAACCCCGAAAACCGTTACTTTCGTACCACACGATTAACTGTTTTGCCTGAAAAAAGGGCCTTTTGTTGGTTGCATTGAGTCGGGATCTTCAGACATAATGGGGGAGCAGTTTGTGATCTATACTTATATACTGTGGTCACTTCTGTAACGGATCTTCATTTCAATAAAATTTGACGGGTATCTGAAAATCGAATCCTAACCTGGATCAACGGTCTAAGTACGAATTTAGCGCTATTAGCTCTTATTTCTTTTCTTTTTCCTCGTACAGTGACCTATTGTTTGGCAGGCGGAATCGTCTGGCTCTTCACGTTGTTTCCAATTGCGAAGCGACCGACTAGCAATTAATTCAGGTTTGGCAATGAAATTGAAGTTAAAGGTACTTCAAGGTGCTTCGGCGAACCAGGAAATCACGGTTCCCGTTGCAAAATTTCTCATCGGCCGCGGTGAAGAATGTCACTTGCGACCGAAGAGTCCTGCCATTAGTCGCCATCATTGCGCGATTCTAACCGCCAATGGCCAAGCATCCGTCAAAGATCTTGGCAGTAAAAACGGTACTTTCGTTAACGAAGAACGAATTGAAGGTCTCACAATCATACAGTCTGGTGATGTGTTAGCCTTCGGACCACTAACCTTTGAAGTGGTCATTGATCACACTCTCGGTGGTGTAAAGCGACCTAAGGTCCGTGATATTGCCGATGTGGCCGAACGAACCCAAAAAGACCCCATGCAAGACAATGATATTGCTTCCTGGCTCGAAGAAGGGAACGTCTCGGAAAGAGGTTGAATACTAGACGACACTTCGACTCGACAATTTAAGCTCGAACACCCCCCTGAGAGAGACGAATCCGAGGAAGATGATGGCGATTCAACGATCATGATCACGCCTGAATCAGATGAGACAATGGCCGATTCCACTTCTAAGAAAAAGAAGAAAAAGGAATTCGGCAAACTGCCGCCCCGCAGCGCCACCAGCGCGGACAGTTCCCGTGACGCGGCTAATGACGCCATTAAACGGTACTTCAACCGCGGTTAATCGCATTTCTTGCGAAACACTTCTCCATGGCAGCCCCGACTGTTTTTGCGCGACGAACCGTTCGCAACCGCGATAGCGCCACTGGCGATGCTCTTTGCCAGTAAAACCGGAACAACCGCTTAATCCGCAAACTCTACGCAATCCGTTTATATTACTATAACTACGTATTTTATTTATGTGGTAAATTTTAACATCGGCTCAGGACGATCCTTGATCTTAGCAGGCCAGTACGTCGTGGGCAGCTAATCAAACAGAGTGCTTTTTAGGAGGATATGCGAGTGATTAAGCCAAGCAATTCCAGTTTCAGAACCGAAGCCAACACCAGTATCGATAAACATCACCGGATCGATGGTAGCTGCCAGCAAGAAGAATCAACCGCTTCAGAGCTTCCCACTGACCAAAAAAAGCTCCGTCGCCGTCATATCGACCCGACTACCTGCGAACGCGATTACACGACGCAGGAACGGGAATTTATGCTGGCGTTAGACGACTATAAACGAGCTAGCGGTCGCATGTTCCCTACCTGTAGTGAAATTCTGGAGGTCATTCGAAACCTCGGCTACATTCAATACGATTTACCCGTCGTCAGCGACGAAAGCGAATTACTGGTCGGTTAGAGACCCAGCCAGGGGCTGATCCGTAAAAAACGGACGAACTATAAACAGTACGCACGAGAAGCGGGATGTCTCAGGACGAGACATCCCGTTTTCTTTACCCCCCTAATTCAGGACACTTGAAGATCTTCGAATCCGACCTTGCGACAGGCCTGTTTTCCCAGTACTCTCCCGCACGAATTAGCGAATTTTCTCTTCTTTCGTGTGCGGATGACTTATGGCCTCCTCCTTCGTTGCCCCTGGCAGTCAATCAGAGCGATCTTCGTGGATCCGCTGCTTGTGTCTCAGTTGGGCACCGTACTGGTCTTTGCTCGCACTGCTAATTCCTCTGGCAGGCTGTGGAATGAGCGCGCATGGATTGAACACTCAGGGAGTCAAGTACTTCCAACGCGGACAATACCAGGTCGCCTTAGGCCAATTTCAACGAGCCATGTCTGCCGATCCCTACAATGCCGACGGCTACTACAACGCGGCTGCAACTTACCATCGATTAGGCATTGCTCGGACCGATCGCCAGTTACTTGAGCAATCTGAGTCGCTTTACAACCAGTGCCTCGATTTTGATGCAAACCACGTCGAATGTCATCGAGGGCTGGCAGTGCTACTGATTCAAACGGATCGCAAGCAGGAAGCCTACGATTTCATTGAAAAATGGGCGATCGAAGATCCCAAAAACGCCGAAGCAAGGATTGAGTTAGCGAGGTTACATCACGAAGCGGGTGACTTGGAAACCGCCTCACTGCAACTCCAACAAGCCCTGGCGCTGGACTCTCACAATCCTCGCGCCTGGACAGCCATGGGTCATTTACGTGACCAGGCGGGAGACACGGCCCAGGCACTGGAGAACTATCAACGTTCCTATGCTCTAAACCGTTCTCAACCGGATGTTGCTCACCGCATCGCCACCATTTCTCAAAGTCTCAACAAGTCGGCTCCGGCTACATCGGAGGACAACCGGCGGATGGTAGATACGGGATCAACACCGCCTCGCTGAGCCTGGTAACCCACAATCACTGCCAGCGGGCTACTGACCTTCTTCACCGACGGTCGCTAATGTAGTTCGGTCTCCTTCTCAATCAAGACCGTTACACGTAAAATCGCTTCGATATTCAATTCGTTTTCGGCCGTTGGGATTCTGAGACAAATAATGGTACATCCGCATCGGAGCTTCAACTTTTCCGCTGGGCCTGCAACCCTACCCTTTTCCGTTCTGCAAACAGCTCAAGAGCAATTATTATCATACGGAGAAACTGGTGCCTCGGTGATGGAAATCAGCCATCGCAGCCAGACTTTCCTGGACATACTTGATTCGGCGCGCAATCGCTTACGCAGTCTGCTGGCAATCCCTGAAAACTACCAGGTCCTCTTCTTGCAAGGAGGAGCTCGACTACAGTTTTCCATGATCCCTATGAACCTGCTCAAATCAAACGACGAGTTGGCGGACTACGTGATAACTGGATCCTGGAGTCAAAAAGCTCACCAGGAAGCGCTTAAGGAAGGGACAGCCAAGATTGTCTGGGATGGAGCAACGCACGGTTACGACCGTCTTCCGCAATGGGATCAACTTGCTTTCAATCCCTCCTCACGATACGCCTACATCGTTTCAAACGAAACGATCCAGGGCATCCAGTTCCAGTCCTGTCCGTCCACAGCACCGTTGCCACTGGTTTGTGACGCATCCTCCGACCTGCTCTACCGACCACTGCAACTCGAACAATACGGACTGTTATATGCCTGTGCCCAAAAAAACCTCGGTCCGGCGGGTGTCACGGTCGTGATCATCCGTGATGACCTTTTGGAGCGCAGTCCGGATCGCTTGCCGGGCTACCTGAATTACCGACTGCATGCGGAGCAGAATTCCCTTTACAATACACCGCCAACATTCGCCATTTACTTGCTCGACCTCGTCTGCCAGTCTATCCAGGAAACCCATGGAACCTTGGAGTCGCTCCACCAACTTAACCAGCAAAAAGCAGACATGCTGTATCAAATCCTGGACGATCATCCAGATTTTTATCGTGGTCACGCCCAGGCCAACTCCCGTTCCCTGATGAATGTAACTTTCCAGGTACCTTCCGAAGACCTGCTCAACTGCTTTATCTGCGAAGCAACTGAAGCCGGTTTAGCGAACCTGAAGGGACATCGGAGTGTCGGAGGAGTGAGGGCTTCCATTTACAACGCTATGCCTCTCGACGGAGTGAAGGCTCTCGCAGAATTCATGATTGATTTCAAAAATCGCAATGCCTAAACAAATGCACTACCAACATTTTCATCCTGAGTATCGCCATGCCACGAATTGTCGTTCTTGACCCAATTGCCCCAGCAGGTCTACAGCTACTCGATGCAGCTGAGGATATCGAATATGACGTCCAGATTGGCCTTACCGGTCCCGCTCTGCAACAGGCATTAGCCAATGCGGACGGAGCGATTTGCCGCAGTGGAGCAAAGCTTGACGCGGCGAGCCTACAAGAGAATCGTTCCTTGAAAGCCATCGTGCGGGCAGGAGTCGGCACCGACAATATCGACAAACAAGCTGCCACGCGACAAGGCGTGGTGGTGATGAATACTCCAACAGGCAACACCTATAGCACAGCCGAACACACTTTTGCTTTAATCCTGGCCCTCTCTCGAAATGTAGTGCCCGCCTACCAGAGTCTCTGTGCTGGCAAATGGGATCGTGAAGATCATATCGGGACACAACTAGCCGACAAAACTCTCGGCATTATCGGGCTCGGCAAAGTGGGCCAGGAAGTCGCCAAACGGGCGCAGGCCTTCCAGATGCGAGTAGTCGGCTATGACCCATTCCTCAGTAGTGACCAGGCGACTCGCCTGGGACTCGAACTGGCCAACCACATTAACGAGATGTTACCCGAGGTTGATTACCTCACGGTCCATACCCCCTTAACACCGGAAACCCGTGCGCTGATCGGTAACGAAGAAATCGATTTACTTAAACCGGGCGCCCGACTGGTTAACTGTGCCCGCGGTGGGATTTATGACGAGGCAGCACTCGTGGCAGGCCTGCAGAGTGGAAAACTGGGAGGCGTGGCACTCGACGTCTTCGAACAGGAACCCTGCACCACCAGCCCCCTGTTTAATTTGCCAGGCGTGCTTTGTACGCCACATCTTGGTGCCAGTACCGACGAGGCTCAGATCCAGGTTTCCATTGAAGCCGTTCAATTACTACTGGCTTTCTTACGAACGGGTGAAATTCGCCATGCTGTCAACGTAGCGTCTGTCGAACCCTCGACCCTGGCCGCTCTCGGCGGATACCTTGACCTCGCTTTTCGGCTGGGTGTCTTTCTCTCTCAATGGCATCCGGGAAGGGCTGACGCCTGTCGGTTGGAATACCGCGGTGAAGTAACCCAAGAAGACTTACACTTGTTAACAGCAGCCTTTTGCTCTGGATTACTGGAACAAGCGATGTCGGGAGACGTCAATATCGTGAATGCAGAAGTCCTCATTCGCGAACGCGGCATTCAACTGGTCGAAGAATCTCATAGTGAGATGGGCGCCTTCAGCTCCTCCATTACAGCCGAATTAACCGGTGATGGTGAATCGCACTTGGCTGCGGCCACTCTTTTCGGCAACAACATGTCGCGACTTATTCGCCTGGGCACCTATCGACTGGAAACATACCTGGATGGAAATATGCTACTCTTTACCCACGACGACGTGCCAGGCATTATCGGTACTGTCGGAAGCATCCTCGGTGATCACCAGGTGAACATCGCCCAAATGACCGTCGGCCGACCTGGCGAACAACCGGGCGGTACTGCTATCGGAGCTTTGAATCTCGACACCACACCTCCGACCGCAGCCCTTTCTCAATTATCCGACCACCCATCGATTCGCAGCGTCCAGGTCATCCAATTGCCGCCAGCAGGAGAAACCCCGCCCTGGCTCCCGCAATAAGAATCCCCCTCCACGATGTACCGAGCCTGCTAGGCCTCTTGAAATCTGTCGTTTCGAGGGTCATACTACGACACTTCGTTTGCCTCTACATGCATCGGAGAGCCCTTTCAGCAGGGGCCTGTAACAATCGCTGAAACCAAACCAATATTCACCTCTGAGATAAGGACACCACGAATATGTCACGACCCAATGCAGTTACGTTTAAAGGAACCCCGTTGACCCTGGCCGGTGAAGCCGTCGCAGTTGGCCAAGCCGCTCCCGACTTTACCGTTTATTATTTCGAAGATGGGCTACAACCCATTACCCCGGCTGACTTACAGGGAAAAGCAACCATCATCAGTGTAGTCCCCTCCCTGGATACTCCGGTTTGCCAGGTCCAAACACGCAAGTTCAATGACGAGCTGGCTGCCCTGGGAGACCAGGTGAATGCCCTCACAATCAGCCTGGACCTGCCGTTTGCCCAAGGGCGTTTCTGTGGAGACGAAGAAATCAGTAATATGCGAACTGGCAGTGACTACCAGGATCGATCTTTTGGAAACAACTGGGGAATGTTGATTGAAGAAATCAAGTTGCTTGCACGCGGTGTGTTTGTGCTTGACGCCGCTGGAACCGTCACCTATGCCGAAACCGTGACAGAAGTCGTTGATGAACCCAATTACGACGATGCCCTGGCAGCTTTAAAAGCCCAGCTTTAATTCCCTGCAGGCGGAGCCGTTATTTACTCTCGGCTGGCCAATTGTGCAATGATCGCATCTCGGGCCGTGGTGAGCGCTTCCGGTATCTTGGACGGTTCGCGCCCCCCGGCCTGCGCGAGATCTGGTTTACCACCACCACCGCCACCAACGATAGGGGCAATTTCTTTCACCCAGTTACCAGCACTAATACCCTGCTCGACAAGATCCCGGGTCACACCGGCAACTAGCAGTACCTTTCCCTCTTCCGATGAAGCAGCCAGCAGTACAGCAATCGGCTGAAACTGTTTGCGTAATTGATCAACCAGTTGGCGCATCCGATTTGGATTCGCTACCGAAATCTCGGTAATCACCACCGGAACATCCTCGAGCAACTCGGCCCCTGCACGCAGCGACTCGATCGAAATCTCCTCGCTATCCGCTAATTCCGCAATCTGCTGTCCCAATTGTTGCGCCTCATGCTGCAAAGCCTGCACCCGTTCAGCGACGTCGAACAACGACACATTAAGGACCCGGGCCGTTTCCCTGAGAGCGTTGCGCAAGACTGCGTACTCCAGGGCTGTTTCATCTGATCCCTTGGCAACACAATCTTCTGAGGATTCTTTTCCCGACCGCGTACCGGCGGAAAATTGTTTCTTAAGTTCCCGAACTTGCTCCATTAACTGTTGAGCAGCCTGGACAAGTTCTAGTGGGCCGCTGGTTAGCAAGCCGCCGACCTCCTCAACCGCTTTCGCTACCCGGTCTCGATACGACTGCGCTTTCTCTCCCGTCAAAGCCACAATCCGCCGCGTTCCGGCCGCAATCCCTTCCTCGGATGTAATTTCAAACGAACCGACATCAGCGGTACTCTGTAAGTGTGTCCCGCCACAAAGTTCTTTACTAAATTCACCCATCGACACCATGCGAACCGGATCCGGGTATTTTTCACCAAACAACATCATGGCGCCCGCTGTCCGTGCCTCGGCCAGGGGTAACACTTCCCAGCTTACCGGTGCCGCCGCAGAAATCTGGCTGATAACATCCTGCTCAATCTGATCCAATTCAGTTTCCGTCACTGGCTGTAAATTTGTAAAGTCGAACCGTAGCCAATCAGCATCTACCTTGGACCCTTGTTGCTGAGCGTGATTACCGAGGGCCCGTTGCAACGCATAATGCAAGATATGAGTCGCTGAATGGGCACGCCGAATCGCGTCTCGGCGAGAAACATCAACGCGTGCCGTCGCTGTTTCTCCTGACTGCAAGCAACCGGACTCCAGCGTGCCATGGTGAATCAGCAAATCGCCATCTTTCTGGGTGTCCTGAACTTGAAACTGAAAAGAACCTCCCTCCAACAGGCCACTATCGCCAACCTGACCGCCGGACTCACCATAAAAGGGTGAACTATCCAGTACCACCAGCACCTCTTCTTGATCGACCTGTTCCAAGGTATCCGTCAACTGTTGCTCATCATCATCAGAGACAATAATTGCCTTGACAGCTACTTCGGCTTCCGTCGACTCATAGCCAACAAACTCAGTCGCTTGCAAAGAACGTTTTAAGGATTCAATCGGTCCTGTCTTAAACAACTCGAATTGGGCACGACCTGACTCAATCCCATGTTGTTCCATGGCAGCTCGGAACCCGTCCCAGTCAAATACGAAGTTCCGTTCGATGGCCATCGACTCCACGAGTTCCGGTGGCACCCCATACGTCTGATAGAGCTCTGCCGCACTTTCTCCGGAAACCCGTAATTGCTGTTGCGATTCGATCTCACCAAAAATCCGCTCGATACGTTCCAAGCCTGCATCAATCGTGGCAAAAAACGTGTTTTCTTCCTGTTCAATGACCTGAGCAACCCGATCAACTGTTTCTGCTAGTTCCGGATAGGGATTTTTCATCATCTGCACGACACAGGGAACCAGTTGCTTCAGAAAAGGTTCCCGCTGTCCTAACTGGTGTCCGTCGAGGATAGCCCGTCTCAGCAAGCGACGGACGACATACTTTTCCTTGTTCGGCCCTGGGTAGACATTTTCATGAATGGCAAACGTGCAAGCACGAATGTGGTCAGTAATACGACGCATGCGGCGGCCTTCATTGCTCTCTGCCTGGTAGGTCAACCCACAAATTTCACCGACAGCCTCTACGATCGGTAATAACACGTCGATGTGGTAGTTGGTATCTTTCCCCTGCAAGGTGGCTGCCGTCCGTTCCAGTCCCATCCCGGTATCGATGTTCTTGCTTGGCAGTGGCCTCAGGTTATCTGGTGGATCACCGACCCGGTTAAACTGTGTAAACACCAGGTTCCAGATCTCAACCGATTCCCCCTTGTCATCGAGATAAAATATCTCGCTACAAGGTCCACACACACCGTCCGGTCCTTGCGTCGGAGCACCCGCTGGCCAGAAGTTTTCATCTTCGTCGAGGCGATGGATCTTACTGGTAGGTAAACCAATCTGCTCGTGCCAAATGTTTGCCGCCTCGTCATCATCCTCGTAGACGGAGACTGTTAATCGTTCTGGATCCAGGGCCAGCCACTTCTTGTCCGTTAAAAACTCCCAAGCCCAACTAATGGCCTCCGGTTTAAAATAATCTCCGAAACTAAAATTACCGAGCATCTCAAAAAAGGTATGATGGTAAGCTGTCCGCCCAACATTTTCGATGTCGCCGGTACGCAAGCATTTCTGGCTGGTAGTCGCCCGCGTAAAATCAAGCTTTACCTTCCCCAGGAAATGATCCTTAAACTGGTTCATACCAGCCGGAGTAAAGAGGACAGAAGGATCCCACGTCGGCACCAGGACGTCGCTGCTGCAACGCGAGTGTCCTTTACCTTCAAAGAAACTCAAGTACATTTCGCGCAATTCATCAGTTTTCATGGCGCATCATCCCGACCCGTTAAAAGGTGCCATCTTCGGCCTGTTTCATTTCTGACAGCACTCAACTCCGAGACAATCCGTAGCGGAGAACGACCAGATATCTTCTAAAAGTCTCATGATACCCAGTGGCCAGAGGGTGGACTAGTCGAGGTCATCGATTGGCGCCAGCTTTGGCAGCCATCCATGGATCTGGATTTCTCCAGGCAGTCGCTCTGCTGTCTCAGGGTGCAGCTACCTCACGGTAGGCCTTCTCACCCTGACCAACCGTCAACTGCACGCGTACTTTCCCTGTCTGTTGAGAAATGACTTCCCAAAATGCTTCCGGCGTAGCGACCCGTTTGGATCCAACATGATTGATGAACTCGCCCGGCCGTAAACCCGCGTTCCAACTTGGCGATCCAGTCTCGACAGAAACAATCGCTACACACCCCTTCGGATCCAGCTTGTGACCGTGTTGCTGAAAGACTTCTGGTGGCAACGCAGTGCCATAATCGACTTGCAGGCCTCTCCAAGCTGTCTCCGGCTGCTGCGCGTAAGCTGGTCGTGTACTTTCGACATATTTCTTCGACAGAACCGCTCGCAAAGTTATCGAACGTCCTGGCCGCTGCAACGTCGTGCCCCGTTGTACCCGCAGAGCAACGTCTGCCCTGACCGGCAACTGACCCAACTCCCGAAACAATTCGCTGCGGTTCTCCACCGCTTGCTGATTTACATGCGTGATAATGTCTCCGCCCACTAAGCCAGCCCGGGATGCCGGCGTTCCCGGCACTACGTGTTCGATCATGGCACCAACGTGTCCCTGCCGGCGCCAGGCCAGCTCCAAATCTTCGGGAGCAACACCGAGGAATCCTACCTGTACTTTTTTACCTGCTTTCAGCGTTTTCAACGTGCGACGGAACATAGCATCGACCGGTATTGCATACCCAGCCGATTTCTCGTACCCGTAGAGTGCCGCTTGCGAAGTAAGCAAGCCGATCATTTCACCCCGCAGGTTAATCAGGGCTCCTCCGCTGGTACCGAGGTTTAATTTCGCATCTGTCTGGATCAAGGTACCAAAATGATGCAGCGTTTCTCGTACCGTCTGATTCGGTAGCGTCTTGGGCCGCGGAGCCGCCTGTCGCCGAAGATTTGCAATGATCCCCCAAGTAGCGCTGACCTCGCCATCACGAGCGATCGCATAGGGGTTTCCCAGACCGATAACGATCATCCCCTTCTTTAGCTTTCCCGCATCCCCGAGCTTCATTGGTGTTAAATCCTGGGCCTTGATTCTTAGCACTGCTAAGTCAGTCCAGGGATCACCCGCCATCACTTTTTCAGCCCGTTCTACCGCAACAACCTTATAGGGCTTACGACGCACCCAAACGTAATAGTCGTTTTTTGTCGGATCACCAAGCGTGTGATAGGTTGTCACGATCATCCCTTCACGATCGATAACAACCCCGGTGAAGTACTGATTGGGTACAAATTCAGGGCTTGTCGGATCAGGCGTTTCAAGTCTCAATCCTTCTTGTTTCCCCACCGGAGCTAAGGACTTCAAAGGATCGGAAATGCCACCCGTTTTACGGCCTGCGTCTGCTTCTTTACGGACCCGGGCAATCGCGACGACCGATTTTTCAGCCTGTTCGATAGCATTGACCAGGCCCTGTTCAATCTGTTGTGCCAATTCGAGCGCAGTGACCTGTGCTGTTTTACTCTCGACAGGTTGCTGGGCCACCAGCGTTCCTGCTAACAGAAAGATCAGCAACCCAATCGCGCCAACGGTTTTAAACCGGCATTTTGTCAAGCGTGTCATCACTCCAGGCCCCTTTCGTCACCAGCGACCCATCCATCTTTCGACGGATGGGTCCGCTTGGTAAACCGGCCTGGCAACCCTTAAGCGGGTCCACAGACCTTATAGTTCATCTTCATGACTGTCCTCGGAGGCAGGCACTTCCGTGCCGGGTTCCTCGTCGACAATTTGCTGCTCGGGATCAACCGCGTAGCCGCCGGCAATCATCACCTTCGTCTTAATTTCCTCGGTGATATGAGGATTCTCAATCATGTGCAGGCGTGCTTTTTCTTTTCCCTGCCCCAAGTAGGCATCATTGTACTTAAACCATGATCCACTGCGTTTAACGACGTTATGGGTCACCCCTAAATCGAGAATATCTCCCTCGTAGCTGATTCCATTGGTATGCATCATATCAAATTCAGCAATACGAAACGGTGGAGCAACTTTATTCTTGACGACTTTGCCACGCACACGCTGGCCGACCACGTCTTCACCATCTTTCAATTGGCCAATTCGACGCACATCAATACGGCAAGAGCTGTAAAACTTCAGAGCACGACCGCCAGGAGTTGTTTCCGGGCTACCAAACATCACGCCGATTTTTTCCCGGATCTGATTAATGAAAATCACTGCCGTCTTGCTCTTAGCTATAGCACCGGTCAACTTACGCATCGACTGGCTCATGAGCCGCGCCTGCAAACCCACATGCGTGTCACCGATCTCGCCATCTAATTCCTGTTTAGGAATCAAGGCAGCGACCGAGTCAACGATCACGACATCGACTGCGTTAGATTTGACTAACATTTCAGTAATCTGCATTGCTTCTTCGCCATGACTGGGCTGACTGACCAGCAACGTATCAAGTTCGACACCAAGCTTTTTCCCCCAACTGGGGTCAAACGCATGCTCGGCGTCAATCATGGCTGCAATCCCATCGTTCTTCTGAGCTTGTGCCGCTATATGGAGCGCCAGAGTAGTCTTACCACTAGACTCGGGGCCAAATATTTCAATCACTCGACCGCGAGGAATACCCGGCCCACCCAGGGCCAGATCCAGCGACAGGCACCCTGTTGAAATACCCTTAATCGGACCGCGCCGCTCACTGCCCAAAGGCATGATCGATCCCTCACCAAACTGCTTTTCAATTTGCTGCAAGGTCGTCTTTAATTGTGCGTTACCTTCAATTGCCGCCGTTGCCTTTGACTCATCCGCCGATTTGCCATTGGTCGACTGCTTACGTTTCGACTTCTTTGCTTTTGTTGATTTTGCCATTCGATTCGTTACTTTCGATCCATCCAGTTTTGTATCAGTGACCATCATTGTACTCCTTTATCAAAACTCCGGGGGTCCTTTCAACCAGTAAATGACTGGCCCCGTGTCCCTGCTGTGTCAGGCCTCAGTTGCCGCCCCCCTCTCCTTCAGGTCCAACAGCGAACCAAGGAGAGGCAAAGCCATGCACTGAACGCCTGAACACTATATCCACATTCGGCATTTTACACAAGGTCAATCCACTTATTCCCTGTTATCGCAGGCCCCTGGACACCTTTGGTCACACCGCTGAAAAAATATCAAACTTTCTCAGGAGGCTGTTTTCTTGAGCGGAATCGTCGCTATTCGCTGATAATCTGGTCCGTCTCGACTTATTTGACTAGCCACAACGATCACCTCTTCCACCAGGGAAGACACCGGAGTGCCAAAATCGGCCGGTTCCAGTAAGCCACTTAAAGCAGGCGACGAGGCGGCGGAAGATCTCAACCGCCCCAGCGTAATATGAGGGTGAAACTGCCGACCCTCACGGCGAAATCCCAACTGCTGTCGCCCCTGCTCAACCGATTCTTGAAGCTGAATAACCTGCTGAGCCCCTGCTCCGATTCCCAGCCAGAGGGTTCGTGGACGACTGGAACTGGGAAAAGCGCCCACATGATCACATTCGATCTCCATAGGCTCTGTGTCTGCCACCGCAGACGTCACACGCTGACAAATTTCTGCTAATTCAACTTTCGGTACCTCACCAAGAAATTTAAGCGTGAGATGTAAATTCGCAACAGTAACCCATTTGACGCTCTGGGCATCCTGGTCCAAACGTTGCATCCAGTGCGCAGCCAGCTGTTTTACAGCGGTCGACACAGGCAAGGCAACAAACGTTCGCGTTCTGTCCATCGTGCTTCTTTTAAAATCAGCTGCCGAAATAAAATATCTACAATGACTCGTCGTAAAGGGACCGGCAGTCTTCCAGCCGAGTTCCCTGGTGATCGGTTACAGCGATCTGCTTCCCTCCCCAGATGGAAACTCCCGCATGAGTCCCATCCTTAGCCAGCACGTACAGTTGCAAGTTAAATTGTGGACGACCTTGGTCATCACATTCTGCAGCAGATGTTTTCTCAACAATACGTTGCAGCACTTGCAACCCGGCAGTTTCGACATCGATTGCCTGACATAGTAAATCAACCACGGCAAACGACGAGAGATTCTGCAGGTTTGCTTCACCATGCCCAATACTGCCACAACAACCGCCCTGTTGATCGACATACAAGCCCGCACCAAGAATGGGCGAATCTCCAACTCGACCGGCCATCATAAATGCATGGCCGCTGGTG
>CAZXJC010000691.1:0-10624 GCA_964640885.1 uncultured Pirellulaceae bacterium
ACCCTGCCCGGCAATTGTCGAGCTAAATGACGCTTTCTGAGCAACCCGATCACCTCAATTACCACCCGCACCTTGATTTCCAGAGCCTGCACGGGGAAACTGGATGGTACTGAAATCTGGTTTACTGTCACGGAGACGCACCCCAGAACCTACAAGGAAACGACTTTATGGCGATCCCCATGAACTCACCAGAAATCCTCGAACGAGAGTTTTTCGAAATTCGCGCCAAAATCCTGGAAATCGCTGCCGCCTTCGATCGCCTGGATCGATCAACTGGTGATATCTCCACCGACGCTCGCCTGAAGCTAATCGAGGAAGCACTCGAAGTTCTGCAACAACTCAACCGAGAAGACCGGGCCGAACAAGTCCAGTTGATTTTCTCGCGTGAATACAACGATCAATGGCGGGAAGAATTCGGCCTCTCCAGCAAGGATGCCGCGACCTCGCGCAGTTGATCACTTTACTGGCAAGAAAGCATATCAGACCATGTATTATTTTGACCCTCACATCCATATGGTGTCTCGGACGACCGACGACTACGAAACGCTCGCCAAGATGGGTTGTATTGGGCTCAGCGAGCCCGCTTTCTGGGCCGGGTTCGATCGCGGCAGCGTCGAAAGTTTTCGAGACTACTTTCGCCAATTAACTGAATTTGAACCAAAACGAGCTGCTCAATACGGGATCCAACACTTCACCTGGCTCTGCATCAATGCCAAAGAAGCCGAGAACGTCTCGCTTTCCCGTGAAGTCATTGCCATGATCCCGGAGTTTCTGGACGCACCCAACGTACTTGGAATCGGTGAAATCGGCCTCAACAAAAACACCCCGAACGAATGCACCATTTTCCAGGAACATCTCGATCTGGCCATTGAGTACGACCAACAAATCCTGATCCACACGCCTCACCTGGAAGATAAATACCAGGGAACTCGCATGATCCTCGATATGTTGTGTAACTATTCACAAATTGATCGCAATCGGGTTCTCGTCGACCACGTGGAGGAACATACGGTACGACATGTCCTCGACAAGGGGTTCTGGGCCGGGATGACGCTCTACCCCGTTACCAAATGTACGCCACAACGGGCTGCTGACATCATTGAAATGTGTGGTCCAGAAAAACTGCTGGTCAACTCCGCCGGGGACTGGGGGCCTTCCAAGCCTACGGCCGTTCCTGATCTTATCCTGGAAATGAAACGTCGGGGACACTCGGAGAGCCTGATCCAAAAAGTGGTCTATGAGAATCCGTTGGAGTTCTTTAGCCAGAGCCAGGGATTCACTTTTACGCCACCCGGGATTTCCACCGCCGCATCAGCAGAAGCCTGAGCAGCAAGGCTCGTCCTCTTAACTATCAGCTCCTTCAATGTTGAAGCGGTTCAGCACCAGTTGAGCCAGGTCGATATCACGCAATGGCCCATCACCCAAGACGTTTTCTCGCGATGACAGTGCCACACCCACCTGCTCCGATGCCAATACTGGTGCGCCGTGCGAACCCTGCACGCAGCTTGCATCCAGTGGCACCCCTTTGCTGACCGGGTCCCAAAACAGTTCCACCGGGTCATAGCCTGGCTTGCGGTGAATATCAACCGTCGTGGCGTAGTCTGGCGCCAAGGCATCATCCAGCCACCAGTAATAAGCTTGCCAGCTGTCAGCCTCCGAAACCAGTATCACCTCGCCACTACGCTCGTGGTCCAGGGCGTATTTGCGCCGTTCGTCACCAACCAAAACCTCTGCAATCCCTGTCGCATTCTCAAAGCAGTTCCGCACTCGTTCACATAACTGCAAGTCAGCGTCACGAACAAAAACGTGAGAAAACTGATGATCTACCAATGCCCAGGCTGCGCTTCTCTGTAAATCCAATTGCTCTCCTGAGTCAGTAACGCTTACCTCTAGCAAACCAGCGTCTCGCAATATCCGATTGGGATAACTAACGTGGTCGACCGGCGTAATGACATATTCGCTAACCGCGAGCCAAGTTAATTCAGAAGATTCATATGCCTGTTCAAAGCCAGCTATCAGGTGACCAACGACCTCGTCTAATTCAACAACCGCCTGAATGGCTGCCTCGCTATCCGGTCCCGCCTTTTGGGCCGCATAATCGAGTTGGGGTAAGTAGAGATGAAAAAAGTCCGGCTGGTAGCGGCGCGCCGCCACTACCGCTGAATCCACTATCCAGGCCGTCGACGCTATGGAGGCCAACGGTCCCCAAAAATTCTTGAGGGGAAAGTGATCTAGTTGCTCAAGCAACTCTCCATAGAACTCGGTCGGTTTCGTGTAACACCAGAGAGATTCAGAACCGTCCGGATTATGAACCGGAGCCGGCATGCAAATAAAATCAGCACCGCAACCTTTGCTAAGCATCGGAAACCAAACTGCCGAGCTGTAATTCGCCTCCGATCGATGTAGCATATCCCAAATTTGAGGAGCATTAATCTTCTCATTCCAGGCAGTCCACATTTCTACCTGCTGCTGGTCACGCCAGTAGAAACCATTGCCTATCACACCATGATCCGACGGCAATTTACCGGTTAACATGTTGGCCTGCACGGGCCACGTGACGGCCGGAAAACTCGCCACCAGTTCGGATTGTTCCCCGGCTCCCATCAGCCTCGACAAATTAGGCATCCGGCTCAGATCAACCGCCCGCAATCCCGGAATCGACAAGAACACAACCACAGTACTCATCTTAAGTTTCCCATCTCAAAAACAATGACCCGTTACTGCTCCGCAACCAACAACTCAGGTGGAACGAAACCAGCGACCGAGGACAAACATCGGTACCAGCAACGCCAGCACGAGCACGGCATAGGCAAAGTCCGCAACACAGGCAGTAACTGCCGCATTCAGGACAATTAACGACTGCAAACAGTTCTTAACAGCCATTTGAACGCGCTGTGGAATCGGATCGAAAACCGCCACCGTACAGCGGTAGACAATCGAAGCTCCCAACAGCATGAAAAGCAAGAACACAATATAGTCCGGTAATTGCAGTAACGTTGGCTTTTGATTCTCCGAAACAAGAACTGGAAACCAGGCCAGCATCAAAAGTCCTAAGGTCATCGTCACCACGCCCAGTCCTAATTGCCAGCGACTGCTGACACGGGCCTCCGTGCGGGCAAACCAGGTAACACCAGCAATGTAACAACCGAATCCGCCAGCAATCATCCACTGATGTGATTCGTAGCCCCCGAAGGCGCCAGTTGGATCAGCCGCCAGTGCGAAACTCATTCCCAACAATACATTTAAAAATCGACATCCTCCCATCACTAGCGGCGCAACAGGTGTTTTCTTTAAAACTCCATCGTATAACAAAACACTAGCCACCAGCAGCAGGGCAATCATGCCGCCGCGCCACGCCAAACCGTTTCCCTCGGCCCAGGCTCCGGAAGCCAACCCAGCCAATATTCCAATGCCCAGTAAGAGGAAGCCCAGTCGACGAGCTACGGACCAGGAAATATCCCCTGCTGGTAAGGGACGATGAGGACGTTCGAGTCGATCAACCTCGATATCGTAAACGTCATTCAAGACCATCCCTGCCGTATAAATACAGGCTGAGGCAAGCAGCAGGCAAACCAGCGGTTGCCAGGGCGTTAAGATCTGGTGCACGACCAGAAATCCCATTAACACATCTGCCAGGGCCGTGAAAAGGTTTGGTACCCGAAACAGCCGCAAGTAGGCCATCACACGATGAGAGGAATCTCGACTGCTTTCGGCCACCTGGTTCATCCGCTCAACAACTCCTTCCCGTCAACTGCTGGCACTGCGGTAACTGAGCAACGCTCTCTGAAAAATTCGCCGAGACACGAACAGGCTCAACACCGTGGCGACCAGGGCGAATCCCGCGAGCCACCATTCCCAGTTATGGCGAGGATTCAGTGGTTGGGCAAGCAGGCGTGCCGGCACATTCACAACCACCAGGACAGGGACCACAAAAGTGAAAAATCCCCACAACAGCCATCCCCAACTGCGTTGATAGATTTCCATTGGATACCGTGAAAAGTTAGTGATATAGAACCAGAAATTGTAGAGTGACTGGTTCCGCCCCAGCCAGATGCTAGTGGCTGCGAGGCCAATCATCACGCTATATAAAATAGCCGTACCGCAAAGAATATAGAATGGATACAGAGCAAACATCAGCGGCTCCAGGTCCCACCTGCGATTAGCCAGTGCCGTGACGGAAGAACCAAGTTCGATCTGCACTTCCTGGTCCAGGACAACACGATTTTCCTCAGCCTTGGCTGCTACCCCGAAGCCAGGCAAGGCATTGATTGCCTCACCAATAGAATCTGCCATCTGCTCAACCGTCCGCCCGCCTCTGCCAATCACGATCGGGTGGTGGCTGGTACCAGCGGCCCCATCATTGAATTCCAGGACTCTTGCCATTCCCCGGGAATCGGTAATAGAAATCGTCTGCCCATTGGCAAACCTGTGCTCATCCCCGTTGACGATAATCGCCTGCCCACGGGTCGTTAATTGAACAACACTAACAATCAGCAAGACCAGGCCTAACACAAAATTGGAGAGTGACGCCCACTCCACGCGCTGAAAAGAAATCAGGAACTGTGTATCAATCGGTTTCACCAGGGCAAAGTCCAGGTTGCCTGTGCGAATCAACTCACTAAATTCCTGGGCGTTGGGCATAAAGAATGTCTGCACCAGGCTGTTAATCAGCCAAGTCGTCCCCAGGAAAAGAAAAAACTCGTTCTGTTCCCAGCCAGTGCTCTTACCAATCGCATCGGTATGCTGAAAGACAATAATATAGAAACCAATGTTCATTAACGTCCAGGAAGTTGCTGACACGCATTGGATAAGAAAATTGGCACGAAAGGTCATCTCGCGAATCAAACTATTGCGCGCGAATGTCTGAAACACTCGTCGATACGATGGCCGTTGTTGCATCCCGTTAGCCTCCGTACGCACTGTATTGTTTAACGCCATACCAATACATCAACCTGGACAGGATCATAAACGTGATCAGCCAGCCAATTTCAATCCACAAACCTCGGATGACCTCTCCATGTTCCAGTTGGCCGAGAAAGACTGCGGCCGGAAAATAAGCCAGGTATTTCAATGGAAACAGGTCAACAATCATTGCAGCCCAGTCCGGCAGCATATCAAGCGGAAACATGTGACCGGAAAGAAAGAAATTGAGCAGCATGTAGACAAACAGCAGCGAGGTGACCTCCAGGAACCAGAATCCAATCAACCCAATGCACATCTCCAGGAAAAACCCCAACAGGAATCCCAGCAGCAGGGTCGTTACGTAAATCAACAGCGTTTCAGCCGGGGGCCAGCCATCGACGAAAAAGCCACGACAGAGGTAAAAAACTCCTGCAAACGGCAGCATGGCAACCATGTAATAAGTCAACTTGTGAGCGATTCGGTTCAACAGCATGAAGCCGATCAGATCAACCGGTTGGATAAGAAACTTCTTGATCTCGCCATTGCGAATCTGGGTGGACACGCCGGAAGCCAGCCCAGGCATACTTGAAAAGGCGCGGCTCATCATCGTCAGCAGATAATAAGCCACCATGTTCTCGTAACTGTAGCCAGCGACGCCCCGACCGCCGACTTTCTCAAAAACGGCTGCCCATAGAAATATTTGGGTAATGATTGGCAGAAATCGCATCAGTGTGCCAAGCGCAAAATCAGCCCGGTACACCAAACGTTCCTCCAGCCCGATACGGAGAATCGTCCACCATGTTACAAAACGCACATACATCGTTTACGACATCCTGTCAGAATCATCCGAATCTTGTCCTGTCGTTTCGCTTTCATTACTGACTTGCGAGAAGAAGTCGGCGATTAGTTCTTCGAGTGGTGGATCTTCGACAGCAATATCCTCGATCGTACCAACAGTCAACATTGCACTCATCGTCTCAGCCACTTGGCTGCGCGGAATACGCAGTTGCACTTTCGGATACTCTTCGCTGACAACTTCACCAAAACGAGAAAGACCTGCCACTGGCTGATCATCCGCAAACTGCAGAGTAACCAGCTTGTGTTGACTGAAGCGATCAATAATTCCTGTCAGCGAGCCATCGTACTTCAGTTCTCCCTGGGCAATGATCACCACTCGCCGACAAAGTGCCGCTACATCCTTCATATAGTGGCTGGTCAACAAGATGGTGATTCCACGCTGCTCCTGGTAGTACTTCAAAAACTGCTGAATGTTGTGCTGGGCTATGACATCCAGGCCAATCGTTGGCTCATCCAGAAACAAGACTTCCGGCGAGTGCAGCAGGGCAGCCACCAGTTCCATCTTCATTCGTTCGCCCAGTGACAATTCACGGACTGGCTGCTGAACGAGGTTACGGATCTCCAGCAAGTCCACCAGTTCATCAAAGTTCTGCTTAAAATCAGCTGGTGAAATTTGATAAATCTGCTGGTGCAGCCGAAATGATTCCTGCGCCGGCAAGTCCCACCAAAGCTGGTTTTTCTGTCCCATTACAAGAGCAAAACGGCGGCGGTAATTATTTTCACGCTTCCAGGGAACATGCCCCATCACCGTCGCCTTACCGCTGGTCGGATTGATCACTCCGGAAAGCAACTTCAAAGTGGTCGTCTTGCCTGCCCCGTTGGGCCCCAGAAAAGCAACAAATTCTCCTGCTTCCACCTGTAAATCAATTCCACGGACCGCCTTGACTTCACGATAACGTCGCCGGAACAACCCCTTTAAAGAAGCCGCCAAACCCTCTTTCTTCTGGTAAACCCGGTAGGATTTAGCAAGTCCCTCGATTTCAATGATTGCCATAATGGGCCGATTCTAGATGTGCTGGTGGCAAGTGAACTGGCAAGTGGCAGCTTAGCTCACTAAACCGGTTCCTCAAAGCACCCCAGTGACACGTTGCCGCTACCAGAGTCTGCGTTGTCGGTTAGGAAGGCTTTGGCTATAATCCCCACAAGACTTCGTTTTTGGTACGTAAATCACTGGCATCTAACAAGTTTGCGTATGCCTCCGGATACTCCACCGCACGCTCCTGCGCCCACCCCACCCTGGAAAGTGGGGCTCGGGCACGATACCCATCGCCTGGTCAAGGGGGGACCATTAATCCTTGGTGGAATTTCGATCGAACATACACACCATACCGACGGCCATAGTGATGCGGACGTCTTACTACATGCCATTACCGATGCTCTCCTGGGAGCTGCCGGGCTGGGAGATATCGGCCAGTGGTTTCCAAACACCGACGAGGCTAACCGAGATCGCGACTCGGCGGAAATGTTACAGCTCGCCTATCAGCAAGTACAGCAAGCCGGTTACGGTGTCGTCAACTTGGACTGTATCGTCTTTGCGCAAGATCCACCGATCGGCCCACACCGCGAATCCATCTCTCAGCGCGTAGGAAGCCTGTTAGGCATCACTGCCGAAATGGTTTGCGTAAAAGCCAAGACCGGCGAAGGTGTTGGACCGGTCGGGTGTGGTGAAGTAATTGCCGCTCAGTGCGTGACTTTATTGCAACGGCAAGAATAAACAAATCCCCAAGGGAGCCCTATGAACAACCTGTGACTGAGTTTCAGCACCTTCTGAACCAACCGCTTAACCTCTTTCTTACCTTCCAGAAACTACACAACGTCATGACGATTCGCGTTTACAACACGCTCACCAAGTCCAAGGAACCATTCGAGCCTCTACAGGCAGGCCAGGTGGGAATTTATCTGTGTGGCCCAACTGTCTATAAGCCCAGCCATATTGGGCACATGGTCGGCCCGGTTATCTTCGATACGATCAAACGCTACCTCGTCTACAACGATTACAAAGTGACCTGGGTCGTTAATATCACCGACGTGGATGACAAGCTGATCGCTGAATCCCAGCGACGCGGGATCTCCATGCCCGAGGTCGCTGAAGAAATGACCGCTGATTATCTCGGGAACCTCGAGGCATTAAACGTGCAACAAATCGACGCCATGCCCAAGGCGACCGATCACATTACAGAGATTGTCTCTTTCATCGAGGGACTGATCGATAAGAATTTTGCTTATGCCGTCGACGGAGATGTCTTCTTTGAAGTATCCCAAGACACGGAGTACGGGAAATTGAGTAACCGTACAGCCGACAGCCAGCAGGGTGCCGGTGGAGAAGCATCAGGAAAGAAACGATCACCCGGTGATTTTGCTCTCTGGAAATCAGCCAAGGCTGGCGAGCCGAGTTGGGAAAGTCCCTGGGGAGCTGGGCGACCTGGCTGGCACATCGAATGCTCAGCGATGAGCCACAAACTCCTCGGAACAACTTTTGACATCCACGGAGGCGGACTGGACCTGGTTTTCCCTCATCATGAAAACGAACTGGCTCAAAGCGAATGTTGCCATGGACAACCGATGGTCAAATACTGGATGCACAACGGTTTGATGCGCGCCGCCGAAGCAGGCAAGCTGGGCGGACGCAGTGACCGTGAAGAGGGGACCAACGAACCCGAAAACGAACCAAATGCGACAAAAATCAGCCGTTCCGAAGGGGCTGGAGGCCTGGCTGAGTTGATCGAGCGACAGACTGGTGAACGAATCCGGTTTTTCCTCTTACGAACTCACTATCGAAGTACGATTGTCTTTAGTGAAGAGGGAATCGAAGAAGCCGGGACTGCCCTGGAAAGCTTCACACGACTCTTTGAGCGAATGCAGCGAATCGATGGAAGCGATTTCTATCAGCTTGTTCCGGTTGCCACACGATCTGCTGGGGCTATCGACACCGGTGGACATCCCTTGCTGGAACAGGTTGTCCAGTTAAGAGAGAGTTTTCTCGCCAAAATGGACGACGACTTTAACACGGGAGCCGCTGGCAGCGACTTGTTTGAACTGGTTCGTGAAATGAATAAGTTTGCTGAACAACAGCAACTCGATGACCCGCAACAACGCGATGATTCACAGTTGGCAGCGTTTAGCCAGGCAGCCGTAACATTGCGTGAGCTTACCTCGATCCTGGGGCTGTTCTGGGAACGGCCGGCCAACACGACTGCCGCTGGAGATCAGTTACTAGGCCAGCTCGTCGAGCTGTTTATCGAATTACGAAAGGCCTGTCGAGATAACAAGGACTTTACAACAGCGGACAATATACGGGACGGATTAGCCGGCCTCGGAATTACTCTGGAAGATCGTCCAGATGGTACCGGCTGGCGATTGGACGCTTGAGACGTCTCCACCAAACCAAGGCACCGGTCACCTGCCGCACGAGGCCATCTTGATGAATGCAGCAGACAATGAAACAACGATTCTCGGTATTGACCCCGGTTTAAATATTACCGGCTACGGGGTACTCACCAATACCGTGCGAGGTCTGGTCATCACCGAAGCCGGTGTCGTCCGAACGAAACGCAAAAACCTTCCGGAACGTCTCGACACTATCTACGACGGAATTTGCGACGTCATCGAGACGCTGCAACCAGGCTGTGTTGCAATCGAAGAACTCTATTCGCATTATGCGCACCCGCGAACAGCCATCCTGATGGGACACGCCCGTGGCGTGATCTGCCTGGCTGCAGAAAAAGCTGGCATTCCCGTCCATCATTACGCCGCAACGAAAATCAAGAAGATCCTGACCGGCAATGGCCATGCCAGTAAAGCTCAAATGCAAATGGCCATCTGCCATGAATTCAAACTCTCGGAGCCACCAGAACCGGCAGACGTCGCCGATGCCCTGGCGATCGCTTTCTGCCATTTCCACCAAAGTCGTATTAGCAAGGCGATCTAGTTTAAGACGGCAACTTTCATTCAAGGAACTTTCCAGGTGATTACCAATATCAGCGGCACGCTGAGCCAACTGTCAGAAGATCGAGCAACGCTTCAAGTCGGCCCCTTGGCCTACGAGGTTCTCATTCCTGATTTCGTCCGCCGCCAGCTCCAGTCCAGCATGGGTGAAGAAATCAGCCTGCACACTATTTTCTACCTCGACGGCAATCCAACCCAGGGACGTCTGTCACCGCGTTTAGTTGGTTTTCTCAGCCAGGTAGAACGCGAGTTTTTTGAACTTTTCTGCAGTGTCGACGGGGTAGGTGCCAAAAAAGCCCTCAGAGCAATGGTACGACCGGTCAAAGACGTGGCCACACTGATCGAAAACCAGGATGTCAAAGGCCTTTCCGGACTGCCCGGTGTGGGACCTGCCACCGGTGAACGTATTATCGCCAAGCTGCGCCGCAAGATGCCCAAGTTTGCCCTCATGGTGAGCGCTGAATCGACACCGGCCGAAGAAGGTAAACGCGATATCATCGAACAAACTTATTTGGTTCTCTGCAATCTGGGCCATTCCGAATCAGATGCCCGCCAGTTACTCGACTCCGCCATTGAAAACGGTAGTGAGTACCAGGACGTTGAATCCTTGCTCCAAGTGGTTTACCAGAGCAGTCAACCTTGACCTCTCAGCGCCGCTCAACACGAACGACATAGCCCAACTCGTTCAATCTCTGGTATATTAGCGGCGTACCGATTTAGCATTTCTCGCCAGCTAGTGGATCCCCATGTCCCGAGAAAAAATCTTGGGAAGTCAGTTCCCGCAAGACGAAGAAGAGCGAACACTTCGCCCACAAACAATGTCCGACATGGTTGGACAACGCGAAGTCTTCGAACGTCTTTTGATTGCGGTTGATGCGGCCGGAAAACGGGATGACCCGCTTGGCCACATTCTCTTTGA
>CAZXJC010000692.1:0-3776 GCA_964640885.1 uncultured Pirellulaceae bacterium
GAAGTCCTCCATCGCATTCTCGATGACTTGGCAGTGGGAATGCCGATTAACCAGTCCCTGCAACGTTACAGTGGATCCCTGCCTGAACTGGAAAAGGAATTCGAGCAGTTTGCCCGCAAACAGGCAGAACAACTAGCCCCAACCCTAGACTGGTCAGAACCCGAGCTACCCCCTCGCCCTGGTCTTGCCGAAGTAAAAACGTGGTTAGAGCAACACCCCCGCAACTACCTGGCCCTTAACGGTTACGCCCAATTGCTGATCCGCAACAAGCAGTGGTCAGCCGCTGTTGAGCCGCTGACCCTGCTGCTCAAAGAATTCCCGGAAGATATCAGCGGAGTTAGCGCCTACGAACTTCTCACCCAAGTCTATCGCCAACTCGACAAGCAAGAACTAGAACAGGCTCTTCTCGAACAATGGATTCAACGGGACAATGATGCACTCGCTGCCCAGTTGCGATTGCTGGAGATCTATGCTGGTCAACAAAATTGGCAGGAGCTGGCTCGGGTCGCTGAATTAACGCTGGCCGTAAATCCTTTACTCACCAGTCCACACCAGCAGCTGGCTGCAGCTGCCGCAGCTTTACAACAACCGCAACGAAGTATTCCCTCACTCCAGGCGCTGCTGGCCCTTGATCCCCGTGATCCGGCAGATATCCATTACCGGTTAGCCCTCGCTTTACAGAAAACGGGCAAGCATTCACTAGCTCATCGTCATGTACTGCAAGCCTTGGAGTTTGCACCCCGCTATCGTGACGCCCACCGCTTGTTACTGGAACTGGTCAAATCATCAAAGCCAGTGAAATCCGTTCCCAACAATCCTTCACCCCCGCGAAAAAATCCCTGACATGCAACGAAAACACTGCTCCTCAGCACTATTCCTGCTCATCAGCGTCGCCTGTTTTAGCGTCATTCTTGGCCAACGCGGGCGGGCTCCTTCCTTCCCGCAAGAAGGTCAGCGAATCGACCGCCGCGGTATTCCCGACTGGGAAAATGACGTGCAATTCAAACACGACATTTTTACGTTTGTGCGTGTCCGTTACAGCTCCCTAAGGCAGCGTAACAAGTGGGCAACTGATTATCCCGACAGCGATCTAAATTTTTCCTTTCGGCTGCAACAACTCACCTCACTGAAAGTCCATCCCGACGGCAAGATCTTGAACCTAACAGACAAGGAACTCTTTAATTACCCCTTCATCTACATGGTGGAACCGGGGGACCTGATCTTGAACGACGAGGAAATAAAACTACTGCGTCGCTACCTGCTCAACGGTGGCTTCATGATGGTTGATGACTTTTGGGGTGAACGGGAATGGGCAAATTTCGAACGGGAAATCCTTCGCGTCTTTCCCGATCGAAAAATAGTTGATCTACCGAAGGAACATGAAATCTTCAACTGTGTTTATAAGCTCAATGACAAACCGCAAGTCCCCAGTATTGGCTGGGCCATGCGAGGTCGTGACCTGGGAATTACCTGGGAGCGACCAGATGCCCAGGAGGCCCATTACCGGGCCATCCTCGACGATCAGCAACAGATCATTGTTATGATCTGTCACAATACGGATCTTGGTGATGGCTGGGAACGAGAGGGGGAAGATGAATGGTACTTCCGTGAATTCTCGGAGAAAAAAGCTTATCCCCTGGGAATCAATATCGTGACCTATGCCATGACCCATTAAGACCAGCGAAGAGACGAACGAGAAACCAGTCTTATTTCTTTATCAAACCTTGCTAACAACTATCCTCCAACCCCCAAAGGAATGCCGTGAGCAGTGTATCTGAATCCTACGAACTGCAGCAACTAGCCGTCCAACAGATCATGGAGAGCCGTGATCAAATTCGTGCTGAACTATCCAAGGTGATTGTGGGACAGCAGGACGTGACCGAGCAACTCTTGATCAGCCTGTTTTCCGGTGGTCATTGTCTCATCACCGGAGCTCCGGGGCTCGCCAAAACCCTGCTCGTCCAGTCCATTGCCCAGATCTTTCATCTGAAATTTCAACGGATCCAGTTTACTCCGGATCTGATGCCGGCAGACATTACCGGTACCGAGATCTTGGAAGAGGGAAGTGACGGCGGAAGACGCATGCAGTTTGTCAAAGGCCCCATCTTCGCCAATGTCATCCTGGCAGATGAAATCAATCGAACCCCACCAAAAACACAGGCTGCACTGCTCGAAGCAATGCAAGAACATCAAGTGACCGCCGGTGGTGTTACCTACCCGCTCGACCAGCCCTTCTTTGTGCTGGCAACTCAAAACCCGATCGAAATGGAAGGAACTTACCCACTTCCGGAAGCACAACTCGATCGCTTCATGTTCAACGTCGTGGTCGATTACTTGCCCGAAGATGATGAAGTTCAAGTCGTTGCCCAAACAACTGCCAGCAAGCCAGCAGCCATCGAAGCAATCTTTAGCCAGGAAGATGTGTTACGGTTCCATGAAATCGTGCGAACCGTACCCGTTGCTGAAGAACTCGTTCGCTATGCGGTACAGCTGGCCGCCGCCACTCGCCCCGGGAGACCCGAAGCTCCTGAGTTCATTAACGAATGGGTCAGCTGGGGAGCTGGGCTGCGAGGTGCACAAAACCTGGTCCTGGGCGCCAAATCTCGGGCACTGATCCAAGGCCGGGCCCACGTGACTGTGGCCGATCTCCAGGCACTCGCACACGCTACATTCCGGCATCGCGTACTGGTTGGTTACCGGGCTGAAGCAGAAGGTATCTCCTGTGACACCGTAATCGATCGCTTACTGGAAACAATCCCGGCCCCAGCATAATCATGGCAACATCCGCCTCACCACCTACTGACACTGTGAATGACAATACTGGGCAAGAGAAGCCGTCGGCGGCTGCACTCATTGACCCGGCCAGCTTGATGCGCATTAAATCGCTCATGATGCGAGCCAAAGTGGTGGTGGAAGGATTTTTTAGCGGGCTTCATCGTAGCCCCTTTCATGGTTTTAGTGTCGAGTTCAGCGAATATCGACAGTATTCGCCCGGTGATGACCCCCGCTATCTCGACTGGCGACTCTACGCCCGCTCCGATCGCTACTACGTCAAACGATTCGAAGATGAGACCAATCTGCGTGTCCATTTGCTGGTCGATTTAAGCCAGTCCATGGGCTACGGGTCCGGGGAATATACCAAGGCTGAATATGCCCGTACTGCTGCTGCCACCCTGGCTTATTTTCTCTACCGACAACGGGATGCCGTCGGATTGTTTACCTTTACCGAGCAAATCGACCAGTACCTGCCCGCACGCTATCGGACAGGCCATCTGCAACGCCTAATGGCCGGCCTGCAAACCGCCGTTTCCGGAACTGGAACCAATTTACAGAGCCCACTGGAACACGTAGCTTCTATGCTCAACAAGCGAGGCCTGGTGATCCTCGTCTCCGATCTGCTGGCACCCCTGGATCTACTCTCCAGCCGACTGAGCTTTCTCACTTCACGCGGCCACGAAGTCGTGCTTATGCGGATCCTGGATCCTGCCGAAGTTGAATTCAACTTCAATTCGCCTGCCATGTTCCAGGACGTGGAAACCAGTCGTGACCTGTATGTCGATCCGCAGGCAATCCGAACGCAATACCTGCAGAGATTTAATGATCATGAAACGCAAGTGAAGGAAATTTGTGCCAACCTGGGAATCGACTTCTGCCGATTTGTCACCGACCAGCCACTGGAATTGACGCTGTTTGATTTCGTCAACTCGCGGCTACAGCGCGGCAAGGCGAGTGGAGCTCGCCGTTTTACACGAAATCCAAGTCAAGTTAGCAGGAGC
>CAZXJC010000693.1:0-5824 GCA_964640885.1 uncultured Pirellulaceae bacterium
GGTACCCAGTACTAGCACCGCCAGGAAGGCAGCCCGGTACGTCCTGAGCATGGAGAGCATGACCAGGCTGATCATCAAGAGAACGAAGCCGCCTCCCAGGACCGACTGTTTGCCAATGGAATCAACCAGGAACCCGGCGGCCACCACCATCGGGATCAGGGTAAAACCAAAGACGCTGACCAACCCACCAACGCGGGTCTCATCAATTTCCAGCTTGCGGGCCAGTGGCACCTTGATGCTACCTAAGAGAGCGTGGCACATCCCGGCAATAGTCAGGGCCGCGATTTGCATCAGCGTAAGCATTTGATCCATGAGTCCGTATCCTTGCTATGAACGTTATACCAGTCTCTCACCCTCATTATCTTATCCGCAAACTACGGAGTGCCAGCCTGGGGCCACTGAACCTCTAGTCGCCCGACGGTCACCTTCAGCTTTCGCTGGTCGGTTCCCTGCGGGCCCACGACGGTCAATTCCATCGCCTGTCCCGGTTTCTTTTTCCTCACCAATCGTAACAACTGATCCCGGTAGCGAAGTTTCTTTTCGCCAGCAGCCACGATGATCTCTCCTTTTTTCAAGCCCGCTTGCATCGCCGGGCCATCTTTTTTCAAGGTCTGAATAATGAGTCCTTCCTGGCCAGGTGGATAAGGCTTCAGTTCATTGGCCTGTAATATCCAGAGTTCATCAACAAACACGCCTAGCGTAGGCGTTTGGCGATTTTTCTTACTCTTTAGCAAGGGGGCAATTGCCAGTCCCGGGGCGACATTCGCAATCCCGGCTGTCTGTCCCTTGCTCGTTACCGCTCCCGATTGCACACCGATAATCTGTCCTGCCTGGTTTAACCAGGGTCCGCCAGAAGTTCCTTCCTGGACATTGGCAGCGATTTGCATCACTTCGACAAAATTACCCTGGTGCTCGTAGGTCAGTCCCTTCCGAGCAATCATTCCACGTTGAATAATGTTATGCCGATAAACCGGTGACCCGAAATGAAAGACCGTTTCTCCGGCCGGCGGCATGCTGGTGGCTAAAGGCAATGTGGGATACCCACCGGCGCGGGCAGGAACTCTTAGCAACACCAAATCGTGTCCCATGTCGACGGCAACCGTCTTCGCCACTAAACGGCCAACCGTTGGGGAAACAACTTCCACCTTCCGACCGGGCCGAGCCAGGATGTGCAGGGCGCTGATAATCAGGCCTTCTCGATCAATGAAGGTGCCGCTGCCACCATAGTGACCATCAATCAGCAGGCCGACCGAAGCCTGTTCGGCACGCTGATAAACCCGCGGGGGCGATTGTCCGGGCTCTGCTCCGTGTAGTGAGGAGGCCAGCCAGACCAAGCTGACGGCAATAACCGCTGGTAACGCCGTTCTCATCCTGGCTTGCTCCCTGAGACGAATCTGTTTCCAGTCGCCAGCGGCCCAAAGAAAAGCTGCCGGCTCCAAGTCGATCGATCTATCGTATCAGAGGGGGATACCGAGAGAAACTATTGAGCTGACAACTTCTCTGTCGCGGCAGCCTCTTTACCAAAGAGTCGCTGGTATTCACGCAGCACGAACTTGGGATCCATGAACGGTTCGTAGCTAATATCTTGCCAGCGTACCAGGCCTTCTTCGTCGATCAGGAACGTCCCGTGCAGGGTTTGCTTTTCAAAATCGTCATAGGAGCGGTAGGCTTTAAAGACATCCAGCTTAGCATCGGAGACCAGTGGGAAAGGAAACTTCTTGTCATAGCCTTCGATCGATTGCTTCAAACCTTCCTGGTCATCCGTACTGATGGCAACCAGCGAGACGCCTGCTTTCTTGAATTCCTCGGTCATCGGGGCAAACGCCTTGAGTTGTTCGGCACAGTGAAGGCAGCCAAATCCGAGATAAAAAATCACGACTACCGGTTTACCTCGATACTGCTTGAGGGAATGTTCCTTCCCCTGGTCATCTTTCAATTTCCAATCCGGTGCTGGAGACGGCCGCCAGCGAAAGGGGCCAAGCGAATCAAGGCTGGGCCGTTGACCGATATCCTTAGCAACAGTCAGCGGTACGCGCCAGTCTGCCGGGAAACCGAGCTGTTCAGCAATCGGGTCCAAGCGTTGGAAGGCTGGTACTTCCAGGTCGATGGGAGCTGACTGCTCACGCAATTTCTTGAACGTTTCCATGGCCTCTTTTTGATGGTCATAATCCCATTGCAAGGTAGCCAGCGTAGCCTGGGGCAAAATTTCTCCCTTGTGACTGCTAACGTATTTTTGTACCGACTCGATGGCCTTGTCCGCTTCGCCGGCGGCTGCCTGGATGCGGGCCAAGTTCATTTGATGCAGACCGCCCGCCTTCTTGAGCAAGTCGAGTCCTTCCTTATATTTTTCCTCTGCCACGGCCCGATGGCCCTGGATCTCCTGGACTGCTTTGTCCAGTGTGCGAATATTACTGGCATGTGATTTGGAAGCAGTACTACGGGCCTGGCTAATTTTCTTTTGCAGTTCCTTGCTGTCCTTCTTGGCAGGTTCTTTTTTCTCCGGCTGCTCGGCTGGCTGAGCATCTTGAGTTTTCTTTGCATCCGCGTCAGCGTCTGTTTTCTTCTCGTCAGCTTTCTTGTCTTCCGCGTTCTTAACCTCGTCCGCCTTTTTCTCTTCCTGCTTCTTGGCAGGTTTCGCTTCTTTGCGAACCTTGGCTTCGGCCGCGTCCGCTGCCTCGGTCTGTTTTTTCTTCAGATCTGCCAGACGCGATTCAAGCATGGCTAACTGTTCGTTCCCCTGCTCCGTCTTACCGGTCCGAAAGTAGGCAGCTCCCAAGTAACGATCTCGCTTGACTTGTTCTGCAAAGTTTTCGGTGGGCCGCAGGTAACGCGTGTCACTTAACTCGATCAACTGGTCCCACATCTCATAAGTATTGAGTACCTGGAAGAGTCGTTGCCGACCATAAAAAGCGCTGCCCCGCTTGGTAATCGTGTTGTACTTGGGGTGCATCGGCAGTTCGGTCATGTTCTTGGCCAGGTCCAGGGCGTCATCAACGCGTCCGACGAAGACCAGGTTCCGAATGAGCCACTCATTGTTGTGAGCAAAGTTGTTAATCTGGTCCGGCATAACGCGATCGCGAATCATGTGAGAGTGATCGACCCGGGCCGAGGCTTCCTGCTGCCAGGCTGCATCGTTGTATCGCTTCAATCGCGAAAAAATATGCCCCGGCATGTGCCACATGTGGGCAATCCCCGGTGAAGTCTGGCCACACTTCGCCGCCGAAGTAACTGCCGTAGCTGGTTTCTCGTAATCCCAAAGGTGAATCCGATAATGGTGACAGGGATGCAGCGGCTCGACCGCAAAGACCTGTTGCAAAAGAGCATCGATCGCCAGGTAACTGGAAATAGGAATATCGTTGGAGCGATTCTTCCACATCTGCAAGGCCAGGAAGGCCTTCGCATCCAGGTCATCCGGATACTCGTAGATCAATCGTTCCAGGGACTTGGTGTATTTCTGCGCCCGGTCTTTTTTCTTGGACTTGCCCGCTTGAATGTAAGCGTTCAGTCCGTCGATATACATCTTCTCCCGTCCGCTAACCTTCTCTTTACGTTTGACAGCTTCGGCAATGAAAGCCTTAGCGCGTTTCTCGTTTCCCGAATTGGCCATCGTCATGCCCCAGTAGGCCATCGCACAATCGGGATCGAGCAAGGCCGCCTGGCGAAAAGATCGTTCCGCTTCAAAGTTCCAGAAGCCGTGCAATTGCCCAACACCCTGTTCGATGAACTTCTGGACCAGCGGGTTGTCGCTAGTGACAGGAAAGTGAACCTTGCCGGTTCCTTCCATCAGGTAGGCACCCTGCCGCGGACCTTCGTTGAAAGCTTCACCATGGTAGGAATGACCTGCCAGGACTTCTTTTTCTTTCTGGTCAGCAGCAGGTTTTTCTGCTGGCTTCTCTTGCGCACTTGCGGTCATAGAAAAACTACCAAGCAGGAGAGCAAGCAGCACCAAAATGGATCGCATCGTCATAACCTCAAATCCAATCAAAACTGACAGAAAAACCGGTCGACCCGGGACAGACCGCGGATCGCATATGCCTAGTGTAGAAAGAGACCCCATAACTCTCAATAACTGCTCCTCACAATGTAACCGAATGTCGACCCTTCCAGCGCCAGGAAATTGGGCAAATGCAAGGGAAATGCCGATTAATCGGCCACCTGGCAAGCTCCCAGCCAGTTCTCGGTTTGCACGATAGATCAGGGTCAACTATGATTTGACACTAGTGGTTTACACGACAAATCATGTCACAAATCTAACTCATTGCAGGAATACCAGAACCATGCAGAGCAAGTCGAATCTGAAACGTCGAGATTTTCTAAAAACGACCACCCTCGGTGCGACACTTATCTCCGGTGGAGCCTGGAGTGAACTGGCGGCCAAAGAGACGAAAACCGTCAATGAAAAATTGAACATCGCCTGTGTCGGAACAGCCAACCGAGCTGCAGCAGACGTCAGTGGTGTCAAGCAAGAAAACATCGTCGCAATTTGTGACATCGACAAAAACTATCTTGACCGGGCTGGCAAGCAGTTCCCCAGTGCCCGCAAGTATGCCGACTATCGAGAACTGATCGCCAGCGAAGGCGACAAGATCGCTGCAGTCGTCGTAGCAACCGCCGATCACAACCATGCACCGGCAAGTATCCGAGCGATCCGTGCCGGCAAGCACGTTTACTGTGAAAAACCGCTGACGCATACCGTGCACGAAGCACGAGTGATTGCCGAAGCCGCTAAGAAACATGGTGTTGCCACCCAGTTGGGTACTCAGATTCACGCCGGTGACAACTACCGACGCGTGGTCGAAATCATCCAATCCGGCGCGATTGGTGATGTGACTGATATCCACGTTTGGGTCGGCAAAGGCTGGGGGGGCGGAGACCGTCCTGTCGGTGGTCAAAAACCACCGAGCACACTCAGCTGGGACCTCTGGCTCGGACCAGCACCGGAACGTCCCTTCTTCCCCGGTCGCTATCATCCGGCACAATGGCGTCGCTGGTGGGATTTCGGACAAGGGACCCTCGGCGATATGGCCTGTCACTACATGGACCTGCCCTTCTGGGCCTGCAAACTGCGTCACCCGATTAGCTGTGAAGCTGAAGGACCTTCGGTCCATCCAGAAACTTGTCCGCTGGGCCTGACTGTTCGTTACCAGTTCCCCAAACGGGGCGATTTGGTGGCAACCAAGTTGACCTGGTATGACGGCTACATGATTCCCAAGACTATTGCTGGTGAACGAGTACCTGGAGCGGGTGTCATGTTTATCGGTAGCGACGGCATGATGTTTGCCAACTACGGCAGCTACAAGCTGTTCCCGCAAGAGAAGTTCAAGGGATTCAAGCCGCCCAAGCAGACGATTGCCAAATCGATTGGCCATCACGCTGAATGGATCAAAGCCTGTAAGGATGGTTCGCCCACGACTTGCAACTTTGACTATTCCGGTGCATTGACCGAATCGGTCCTGCTGGGGAATGTTGCCTTCCGAACGGGTAAAGCACTCGAGTGGAATGCCAAGGCCTTGAAAGCCACTAACTGCCCCGAAGCTGACAAATACATCAGCAAAGAGTACCGGGCCGGTTGGGAAGTCGTTTAGTAGCGAATCCCAGGCAGTGTTTTACAGTCGTTCTCCCACAAGACGGGAAGTCCTGCGCCTATTGGCTCTCGATATACTTCAGCTGGATCTTGGCGTCGCTCAACTTCTCGCCAAGTTGCTCGGACGCTGCTTCGGTCACCGCGGTGCGCGTCAACTTCAAGTCACGCAGTGATTTGAGTTTTTCCAGGTGAACCAGCCCGGCATCGGTAATAGCGGTCGACCCGAGGTGGAGAAACGTT
>CAZXJC010000694.1:0-3130 GCA_964640885.1 uncultured Pirellulaceae bacterium
GGAACAAACCTGGCCAGCCACGGGTGAATCTGTCTCCCTTGCCGAGTCGGACGGTCGCGTGCTGATCGAAGAAGTACTCAGCGATCTCGATTCGCCTCCCCACGACAAATCGATGGTGGATGGCTATGCGGTACTGCGAAGAGACCTGGAAAGCTAACCCGTAAAGTTACGGGTGCAGGAAGAAGTCACTGCAGGCCAAGTCCCTCAAGCTCCCTTGCAACCGGGACTGGCCACACGAATCATGACAGGTGCACCGGTACCGGCTGAAGCCGAGGCAGTAGTCATGGTGGAACAAACTCAAACCTCCAGCGATGCAGACGGGATCGAATGGGTGGAAATTGCCGAAGTGCGTTTACCAGAATCTGGTAACATTATGCTTCAAGGTACCTCACTACGTGCGGGCGAAGTGATCCTCTCCGCAGGACGAACCATTCGACCACTCGAAATCGGACTGCTGGCGGAAGTCGGACGACACCAGGTCCAAGTGAGCCTGGTTCCTTCCGTAGCAATTCTCTCCACGGGAAACGAACTGGTCGACGTCGACCAATCGCCACAAGCGGGCCAGATTCGCAATAGCAACGGTCCCCTCCTTAACGCCCTCGTGCAACGCGCCGGCGCAAAACCTGTTCCGCTGGGAATTGGCAGGGACGATCTCGACGACCTGAGACAACTCGTCGCGCAGGGACTCCAAGAAGATGTCCTCGTCTTATCAGGTGGTGTTTCCGCCGGTGTACTCGACCTGGTCCCCCAGGTTCTGCAAGAGCTCGGAGTGGAACAAGTCTTTCATAAAGTTGACTTAAAACCTGGCAAACCACTCTGGTTCGGAGTGAACGCCGATACTCAAACCCTGGTCTTTGGATTACCTGGCAATCCGGTCAGCAGCCTGGTTTGCTGTGAGTTATTTGTCCGTCCCGCTTAGCTGGCACTGGCCGGCGCAGAGCCCCAGGGATTGGAACGTGGCCTGGCAACTTTAGCCGATTCATTCCACCAACGGGCTGCCCGCCCTACTTTTTTTCCAGCCCGGATGTATCTGGAAAAGGGTGAAACTCGTGTCCAACCGCTCCCCTGGAAAGGTTCAGCGGACCAACGGACCTTGACCGATGCCAATTGTCTAGCCTATTTTCCGGCGGATAAGAACCAGTACGAGGCCGGTGATTCGATTTCGATTTATCGGCTTTAACACTCATCCCCGATGGCAGGAACGCAATGAAGCAACGGCCCGCACGGAGGCCCTGGTACCAAGGCTGTTTCGTCCTCAATCTGGCCGGCGGGCTGATTCTCTGGGCAGCCTTCCCACCACTAGGCTGGTGGCCATTGGCCTGGCTTGCCCCCTGGTGCTGGTTCGTTGTCATTGATCGCCAACTCCAGCAAGGCCCCACGGTCAACGATCCTGCCGTGAGTGGCGGGCGACGAAGACTTCGAGATCAATTCAACGGTTCCGCCTGGCTCGCTTCCTGCCGCTGCTGGCTGCTGCTATTGCAAGGACTGAGACTGGCTCACTGGGGCACCCACTTCGGCTGGCTTGCTCTGGGTATGTACCTGGCATGTTATCTTCCCGTTTTTCTTGCTGTGACCAGCAGACTAGTGCAAAGAACCCCCATACCACTTCCGCTGGCAGCTGCTATCAGTTGGACCGTTTTGGAGTGGATTCGTGGCCACTTGATCACCGGGTTTTCCTTCTGCTTACTGGCTCACACCCAGGCCCAGCAACCGTGGTTAATTCAAGTGGCCGACATCAGTGGCGCTTACGGAGTCAGTTTTCTCATCATGCTTGTAAGTGGCCTAATCTATCGCGCCTGTCCCTGGAATCCACAACAATCACAATCATGGTCCTTGGCACCTGCCTTAACCGCCCTGCTCCTACTGGTACTTACGGCTGGTTACGGTGCCTTATGCCTCAAATCAAGCCCGTCAAAAGCATCTGCCCAGGTATTAAAAGTAGGACTCGTCCAGGGATCGATTGACACCCAATTTGGAGATGCAGCCGTTCCTGACAAAGAAATCTTCAAACTATACAACGATCTGACACTGCAACTTAGGCTGGACAATCCTGACCTCGACCTGGTGGTCTGGCCCGAATCAATGTTCTCTTACCAGGGTCCCGAATTGTTAATGGACCAGGACTCCCGTCCGCCAGCAGACAGCACCCTCGATCCAGTCGAATTTCAGCGGCGGGCCAAAAACCATAATCAAAACTTCTACCAACATACGATTAACTTCGCCCAAGCTGTTAACCAATTGCCAACCGGCCAAGCCACCGACGAACTCGATATTTCTTTTATTCTTGGGACCAATTGCTGGCAATTTCCACCCGAAGAAAATCGATTCAATACAGCGCTTTTCGTCAACCCGCAGGGAGCCCTTACCAATCGATACCACAAAATGCATCGAGTGATGTTCGGTGAATACATTCCTGGTGGCCACTGGTTTCCCTGGCTCTATCAACTGACACCGATGGGCAGCGGCTTGACCGCCGGTGAACAGCCCGTACCTTTTGAGTTGGACAACTGGACCCTCGTCCCAAATATTTGTTTCGAAAGTAGCGTACCGCACCTGATCCGACACCAAGTGCAACACTTGCGTTCCGAGGGCTACCAGCCAGATGCACTTATCACCATTACCAATGATGGTTGGTTTTGGGGGTCGACCATACTCGATCTGCACCTGTTGAGTAGCATCTTCCGAGCCGTCGAAAATCGCCTTCCTCTATTGATTGCTGCCAACACGGGAATCTCAGCCTGGATCGATCAGGATGGTCGACTGGTGGAAACGGGACCACGACGTCGTCCCCAATATCGGGAAAATGGGGTAGTCGTGGCACACCTGAAAAAAAGTGCCCCCAGTACCAGCTGGTACCAATGGTGGGGTGACTGGCCCTGGATTCTACTGGGACTGGGAACCTTGGTAGCCGCTTATTGGCCTCTGAAAGGAGGACCCAGAACGCGAAAAAAAGTGGATTTAGTAGGGGAAAATGGTCCTAACGATTGTAATGGCAAGCTTTAGTGAAGAAACCACCTAGGCGATGTAGATACCCAAACTTATCCGGATTTCGTTGACATTCCTAATTTCCGGTAACTATACTGTGAGAGTCGGTCCGATTTGATAGATTGAGTCCTGCTTTTCCGCAGGC
>CAZXJC010000695.1:0-5499 GCA_964640885.1 uncultured Pirellulaceae bacterium
GCCGAAGAGCTGAAAGCGCACATGAGCACCTGCGATGCCATTGCCCAGTATGATTTTGCCGGCAGTTACCGGCGAGGCAAAGAAACCGTCGGTGACCTGGACATGCTGGTCGTTTCCGAGAAGGGTGAACAAGTGATGGATCACTTTGCCAGTTTTCCCCGCGTGCAAGAGATTATTGCCCGTGGTGAAACCAAGATGAGTGTCCGCCTCAAGACCAGCTTCCAAATTGACCTGCGAGTCGTCGGCGAAGATTCTTTTGGAGCCGCCTACCAGTACTTTACCGGTTCCCAGGCGCATAACGTCCAACTTCGTGGCCTGGCCCGACAACGAGGGCTGAAAATTAACGAATACGGCCTGTTCGAGGTCGGTGATGAAGGTGATGTGTACATTGCCGGGAAAACGGAAGAAGAGCTCTACGCAGCACTCGACCTGCCTCTCTTTGCACCCGAACTGCGAGAGGCCCGACGTGAGTTTGAGTGGGCAGAAAACAATTCGCTGCCTGAACTCATTACCGAGGATGACATTCGTGGTGACTTGCACATGCACACCACCGCCAGTGATGGAAAACATAGTCTCGAAGAAATGGTCCAAGCGGCTCGTCAGCGAGGCCTCAAGTACATCGCCATCACCGACCATTCCCAGCGGGTCACGATGGCCAATGGACTCGATCCAAAACGACTACTGAAACAATGGAAGACGATCGATCAATTCAACGAAACACTAAAAGGTTTCCAGGTGCTCAAAGGGATTGAATGTGACATCTTGGAAAAGGGAGGCATGGATCTTCCCGATGAAGTCCTGGCACAAGCCGACTGGGTGCTGGCAGCGATCCATTATGGTCAAAAGCAGCCGCGAGAGCAGATCACCGAACGTTTGCTCGAGGCGATTGCCAATCCACATGTCTGTGCTGTGGCCCATCCTACGGGGCGACTGCTTAACCGTCGTGAACCTTATGCCGTCGACATGGAAGCTATCTTCCAGGCAGCCCGCGAACATAAGAAAGCGTTAGAACTCAATGCTAATCCCGTCCGGCTGGATCTGGATGACATCCAGTGCGCCACCGCAAAAAGTTACGGGATTCCTGTGGTGATCAATACCGATGCCCATCACATCGACGGACTCAACATGATGCAATACGGCGTCCTGCAAGCCAGGCGAGCTGGTTTAACCCGGGACGATGTTGCCAATACACAAACGTGGAAAAAGCTGCGCTCTCAAATCGGCAACGGAAAAAAATAGCTGCCAAACACTCTTAGGCAAAAGCGGCTCGCAACTGTTTGAGGTATTTCGGACACTCGGTCCGAGGATTACCATTCTCTTCGTATTCAAGCACGATGTAGCCACGGTAATTGACCGCTCGCAACATGGTTGCCAGACGCTTGAAGTCACTCGGTTGCTTGCCACGATCCGGACCGGAAACAACCACCTTCACTTGGACATTCAAGCAGTAGGGAGCAACCTTTTCCAGGTCGCCGTAAATGTCTTCCGTGTGAAAGTTGCCTGTATCGAGGTTGACCCCGAACCAGGGGCTCTTAACATCTCGAACAAACGCCAGCAGTCCCTCTGCCGTGCTGGTTGGCCCACCATGGTTCTCAAGTGCCAAATGCACTCCGTGTTTCCCGGCATAGTCACAACACTCTTCGATCGCCGAAACCATCAGGGAATGCGCTTCTTTAGGAGTGCTGCCTTTTTTCGGATGTCCCGCGAAAATGCGAATGACCGGAGCACCCAGCATCTCGGCGTAATCAATCCACTGCTTCACGTGGGCAATCTGCCCCTGTCGCTGCTCTCCTTCCGGGTGTCCAAAATCGTTTCCAACCGCAGTGCCAGAAACATCCAGTCCCTGCTTGAAGCAGTGTTGCTTAAGCCCATAGATGTATTCAGGAGTGATCTTGGTGGGGAAGTAATAGGAAGTGAGCTCCGTTGCATCGAGTTGAAAACTCGCACAATCGTCGACGAAATCCGCCATCGTCAGTTTTGCCGGTTTCCCTTTGAGCAAATTACGATAACTGTAAGCGGCCAGGCTAAACCCAAAGCGAGGCTTCCCAGGGCGCTTAATCGGCTCAATCGCCCGCACAGGATTCGTACCCGTCCACCAGCCACCGGCTGCCATCAGGGAACCCAACGTACACTGGCCAAGAAACTTGCGACGATTTCGTACCGGTTCCATCGTAATTAATACCTCCCAACATCCAGAATGAATTGAACTGGTGGCGACCAGCAAACGTCGACACCTGCTAACTATTCTGAGCCAAGAATCAGGCCGACGCAAGTCAACTAACAAGGAACCCTGGCAACCGTCTAAACCGTTGCCAGCGATCGATCCACACCGGGCAGTCGATCGGCCAGCCGGTAGCAAACTTCAGGCGGTAAAAATGCTGCACTGGCAACCAGCATGACCAGACAAAAACCAGACAAGCCAGTTAGCAGTGCCAGGGAGGTCCACATCACCAGGGCCACCAGCAGCAACAGGGGACGCAGCAGAGTTTTCCAGATTAGCAAGGGAAAAACCAGCTCAAAGGCAACGATCGCATGCGTCCAGGCTTCCAACACAAATCGCTGCTCACGCAAGAATGTCAAATCCAGGGGACGGGACCGTACCTGGGAAATCAGGATCCAGACCGCGGAACCCTCCCACCAGACCTCGCCAGCCAGCTTCGACAAACCCATCAACAAGTAAAACGCCACACAGTGGAGTTGAATAAGTCGCAAACTGAGAGTCGCCGTCCAACAACTGACCACTTCAGATCTCTTCTGGCCAGCGGCTGCTCGACGCCCTGCTCTCCAGCGATCGACCGACAGATAAGTCCCACAGGGGCCTAGGCAGAGATATAGCAGCAACATCGATAACACAGGCTCAAAGGGTCCTGTCAGGACCGGTTGACGGTGAATATAAGAAAGCACCACCAGCAGCGATAAAACAGATGTGACTCGCGTAAAGGCACCGATCGTGAACAAAACCAGGATTAATGCACCAACGATATGAAAGACCCACAGGATTCCCGGTGTGGTCACCAAGTCCAAAAACGAAAAGTAGATCCACTCCTGGCCCGCTGCCCCCCCACGAATGGCCTCCACCGTGTCGATTGACATCAAGCCACCGCCAGCAAACAGTCGCACCAGATCCGTGTTAAACGAGAGCAGGTAAGCAAGTGCCAGCAATCCCACTCCGAGCCGCAAGAAGCAAATCAGCAAGGGATCACTCGGCGCAAACCAAAAGCGATTCCAGGAACGCCCCACTCGCTGGTTCAAGTCAGTCCAATAATTCGCTGTGACTTGTGACATATCAATCCTGTTGACAATTTCCAATTCCCGGCAACTCAACCACCTGGATCAGTGATCGTCCCCTTCTCTTCCGTCGCCCGTCGTTCCAATTGAGCTGCTTCCTCATCCGTCACGCGTTTCTGCACGCGGAGTAATCCATCCGCGAACCAGACATCCGCTTCATAAACCTTGCGGTGATATTGCGCAGCAGCAGGGTCCTCTGGAAAACCGGCAGCCAAGTCCCCGAGATGACGCGGTTGCGATTCATGCTGCTGACAACGGACAATCGCCTGACGATCCGTCCCCTTTTCCAAGACCAGTCCACCGGCAGCCCGTGCTAACACACCGGTCAGATGATCGTTTTCTGTTCGCGCATGATAGGCGATCGCGTAAGCCAAACGGCGATAACGCCGTCGGGCAAACCCCCAACGATTACCTCGCTCCAAAGTTACCTTGGCCGTTTCCGAATCGATCGCTGCGGGTGCTGAGTTACTGCTGGTCACCAATTCCACTTGCAGAAAATGGTCGTCATCCAGCGGTTGACCTTGGGTTAAATGATAAGGTGTAAAATCCGGATCAAGGTTTACCAGGCCCAGGTAAGGCTGCAAGACTTCCATCAAACGAGCCTGCAAAGCCGAGCGATGCAAATTACTCGTTAAGGCCACTCCCACACAAGCCAGGTGGATGAACAACAACAACGAAACGAAACCAGTTCCACCATTGATCACATCCCGCGGTTCTGACTCCGTGCTAGCCGACGTTACAGAACGCCTTCGCTGGTCTTCAGTTCCCATGGCCGATCCGTTTCTTCACCGAGTAAGAATGCTAGTGAGGTAGCGCAATCGCTGCGCAGCAAAACAAAAAGTCCTCTCTGTTAAGCATCGGTTCTTAGCCGATGACTGGCCCAGTTTCCCACCTGGGCACCGTAGAATCGACGGCATCGCTTCAAAACAGACAAAAAAAAAGACCGGACCTCTTACGAAGTCCGGTCGCATGGATCATACCGGCTAACAGGAATTCACGGTCAGTAAATCCGCAGCCAGGTATCCCTGTTTACTAACGGTAACTAACCCGATGGTAAACCAAAGGAGCTCTGCGAAGTCGCGGTGCTCGTGTTTCCTTCGGTGGCGGAGGAGCAATCTCTCCCTTAGCCTTGGACCCACTGCAACCCTTCGAGCCGCTGCAACGTTTCGAACCATGACATCGCTTGGAACCATGACATTTTTTGCTGCCATGACAACGCGTTTTGGTCAACGTTGCACCATCACATTTCTTGGCACCTTTCTTAGCACCACTACAGCCATGACAACCATGGCCAGCAATTACTTGCGTGTCACCGCCAATCATGGCGATGGCGACGAACGCGAAAAAGATCGCGACGCCAAAAAGAATCGTACGATTCATCCCAATATCCTCCACGAGAAAAATAAACCCAATGTCGGGCGAAAAAAGCCGCCCAGCCACTCCCTAGTCTCCTGCCAAGTAATGGAAAACTGCGTACTCTACAAAGTATAAACCGATTACTTAGCTTACGGTGCTAGGCTACCACGGAGCTTCCAACTGTCAAGCAATCACGGTAATAGAGCCAGATATTTGCCGATCTTCCTAGCCCAGCGTATCAACGGTAAGCCTCATACCCCCCCTTGAGAGTGGTTTAGCTTGCCTAGCGGGGCACTCTCCGCGTCGGCCGTTCGCTAACCCGGGAAGCGTTACTTTCGGCAGGTCGATTGGCAAGTTCCGTATCGACCGATTCCCACTTACTCAACATCTCTTGGGGATCTTCAAAATTTAAGTAGGTCAGTTCTCGATTCGCATCGATCCTGGCTGCCATGCCCGCCACGCGCCAACCGTCAGCTTGAGATCTTAGAACCCAGACAATTTCGTAACGTTGGCGGTTGCCATCTTTCGCCGGTTCAGACCAAACACTGTTGACATAGGCGCCACCCTCAACCAGTTCAACTTTGCCTACTTCATACTGGGCCTCCGCTGTCCCAGGTGGCTGTACGGCCAACTGATGCTTTTGCGTCTCCAGGCGTGCTTTTTCTGTCAACAGTTGGGTAACCGTATCAGCGTCTCCCTGGCTGAGTGCCTGCAAAAACTGTGTAACGACTTGTTGTGGTGCAGCATTTGACTCAGCCAGTTGTATCGGAGTCTAAATAATCTCTACAACCGTCGCAATCAAATCTCCAATCTCTTGATTAAGTCCAGAAGATTCCGTCTTCGATGATTCTTGCT
>CAZXJC010000696.1:0-5366 GCA_964640885.1 uncultured Pirellulaceae bacterium
GCGAACTCGCGAGAGCAAGCAAATCCCAAAAAGTGCGCCTTAGTTCGGATTGCAGGCTGAAACCCGCCTGCATGAAGTTGGAATCGCTAGTAATCGCGGGTCAGCATACCGCGGTGAATGTGTTCCTGAGCCTTGTACACACCGCCCGTCAAGCCACGAAAGTGGGGGGCACCCGAAGTCGTTGCGCCGTCATGGCAGCCGCCGAAGGTGAACTCCGCGATTGGGACTAAGTCGTAACAAGGTAGCCGTAGGGGAACCTGCGGCTGGATCACCTCCTTTCTAAAGGATGCAGCATCCACAGATGGTGACATCTATGGATGAAAGGTGGACGCGGTCCTCATACAGAGAAGAGTTCTGTTCTCTCGCAAGAGAGGATAACTACTAAATTAAAGAAGATTAAAACCCACTCGTAACGAGCCAGTTCGAGTGGGTTTTTTTATGCGCTGAGCGAACCTTTTGCCGCTTACATGGCCCTTTGTGATCGAGGTTTAGCGGGGTGTAGAGAGTGACTCTTCCGGCCAACTTGGGGCTGGTCGGAAGGTTCGGCATGTGTTACCTTCGAAGGCTGCGTGAGGCCTGTTGGTGATGTCACGCTCAATCAAGAGGATGATGACGTAGGGGACGGTGGTCGTTCAAAAAGGACCGGAGTGATGCAAGAGTCGACGGCAGGTGTTTCTCTGTCAGATTTAGACGAAGTAACGGTCATGACCGTGTGGCCTTCCATCGCGGCTAATCCGCTGGGCCGGATCTTAGGCCGGCTCTATGCCATTCGGTTTCCTGATATCTATATCTTCCGTCTTGGTAATCTTATCGCCTTGATGTTTATTCCCGTTTCCCTGGTCTTGTTTTTCCACCGGTTAGGGCCGCTGGTTGCGACCCGCTATCGGGTGACTAATCATCGGCTAATCGTTGAACGGGGTCTGCGCAACGTAGAAGAAGCGAGTGTTGGCTTGGACCAGGTTAACGAGGTGCTGGGCGAGGTGCAGCCCGGTCAAAGCTGGTATTTCGCAGGTGACCTGGTCTTCAAAAAAGGTGATACCGAGGTCTTTCGGCTTGAGGGAGTTTCGCGTCCAGAGGCTTTTCGACACGTTTGCTTGAAGGCCCAAGTTGCCTACAGTGGTGTGGAAGCTATCCTGGCACAAGCGGCCGGCTGATGAATCTCAGGCGGTAACTGCTAATTCCGTCCGCTCGGTACTGGAATCGCGCCCGTCGAGACAGTAATCTAAGGGGGAAAGGTTTTCCCCATTCTTGCGCGGGTTGCCGGCAGGAAACTTGAATGAAGGAACTTGATTGATGAGTTTTCCATTGTATCGATGCCTCTTGGTTTTCTTAGTTTCGTGGACAGCAATAGCAGCGGCTTCCGCAGAGGATCTTTTTCCTGACAAGAACCTCGATGCGGCTGTCCGGCAATATGTTTTCGAAAAGCGTAATAATGATAAGCCTTTGACTGTTCAGGACGTGGAGAATATCTCGACGATCGTTGCCAAAGGGAAAAAGATTACCAGCCTGGCCGGTCTTGATAAGTGTCGCAGCCTGGCACTGTTAGATTTGGCTAATAATGAAATCGCTGATCTGACTCCAATTAAAGATCTGAAAAACGTGCAGTCGTTGAACCTGGCCAAGAACAAGATTGTTGATATTAAACCGCTGGCAGGGTTGACTGGTTTACAGTACTTGCAGTTGGCAGATAACCAGGTGGCTGATTTGCAACCGCTGAGCAAGCTGGCTAACCTGCGTTCCTTGTACCTGTCAAACAACCAGCTAAAAGATCTCGCGCCGATTAATGGACTGACGAAACTGTGGTCGCTCTATGCCGATGGTAATCAACTGGCCGGTATTGGGCCGGTGGCGAAATTGACGAATCTCTCTTCGCTTGATTTACGCAACAACCAGGTTGTTGACCTGGGACCGATCAAAGGACTGACCGAGCTTCGGTACCTGTTGTTGAACAACAATAAGGTGACAGATTTGCAAGTGCTCGTGGAGATGGCCCAAAAAGACAGTGCCGGAGAAAAGCGTTTTTCCCCGTTCTGGCATCTCTACTTGCAGGGAAATCCCCTAAGTGATGCAGCGCAAAGCAAGCAGTTAGCCGAACTGAAGAAAGTGGGCAGTCGAGTCCATGTGAAAGAATAGTTGGCCGCTGCTCTGCTATCTGCCTGGACCGCTTCTCGGCGCTGATATGCTTAGCGCTTATTTGGACTCCATGAGAATGCTTCCGGTCCACTCCGGTGGCGCGCTGGGGCCGTGCTTTTTCAAATAATCGACTAGAAAAGCTTTGACCGGATCCTGGTCAGAAACTTTTTCCAATAGTTGCTGGGCCTCTTCCCAGGCCCCTTCTTGAAACTGCTGCCGAGCTGCTTCGTAGGCTGCCAGGTCCTTGTCGCTGAGCCGATCATCGTCCGTCAGTGAAGGGAGCAGCTCGGTGGTTTGCAAGGCATTTTGCAGTCCAAACGGTTGCACCTTGGCAACCTGACGAAACCGCATTTCTGACCCGTCGGATGGTTGCTGACGGACGGCAGCCAGGGTGGTTTCATCGATGAGAATATTAGCACCAATGACCTTGGTCATGGTTTCCAGACGGGCTGCCAGGTTGACGACTGGGCCAAAGGCAGTGACCTTGACCTGGTCTGCGGAACCGAGTTTTCCGGCCACGGCAGGTCCGGAGGCGATCCCGATGCCGACATGGAAATTGTGTAGTGGATGCGCCGGATCGTCAGCCGCGGTCTTAAATGCGTTGCGGATGCTGAGGGCCGCCAGGCAAGCCCGCTTACTGCTGTCCGGCTGCGCAGCTGGCCAGCCCCAGAAGCCCATGGCTGCGTCTCCATGGAAATCACCGACCACGCCACCTTGAGCCAGGATGTTCTGAGTCATTACACCCAGCGCCTGGCTGACGCGTTCAAGTAATCCCAGCAGGTCATCGCTGGCTAACTCTGAACTGCGAGAAAAGCCTCGGACATCGCAGAACAAGATGGCCAGTTCAACTTCTTGGGGAGCCAGGTATTGTTCCGGTTCCTGGGTGCTGAGCGCATCGAGTACGACGGCGGGGAAAAACTGTCCAAACACCACCTCGTTTCGTTTTAGGTTTTCCAGGTGACGGGAATTGCCAAGCGAAGAAGCAATGAGTTCGGTGAATTTCATCTCGTCACGCAAAGCTTGCGGATGGACGGTTTCTGCTCCGACCGAAGATTGATGTTCAAAGTTGCCCTCGACGTAGATCGCCCAGCCAGGACAGGCTGGGCTGTTGACCGGTGTGCAGAAGGCCCAGTCCAGGTCTTCGCTGGCGGTTAACGTAGGTTGATTCTCCTCCCGTTTTCCTGCCCACATGTAGGCAGTGCTTTTTTGTGTCTTGGTGGCTTGCCAAATTAAACGCTGGCTGGGTCGGATGTCACTTGCCGAACCAGACCGGGAATCCCAGTGCATGATCTGGATTGACTCGGGCGCAGTTGCTGGTGCTGTTGATTGATCCGGATCAGCGGCGACCAGGGCAACGCCACGGGCACGGGGAATACCCTGGAGCAATAGGTTGACCAGTTGACCGAAGAGATCATCGTCGTTTCCCGCACTAGAGATAATTTTCGGCAGTTCGCTAAGCACATCAATTTGCTGATCTGCATTGCGGTAGCGGATCGCCTGTAAATCCTGGGCTGAAAAAGTTTTTTCCGTAGCGGGCAAAGGTTCATTGATCGACAGCAGCAGTTTTTCATCTGCCAGTGTAAAGGTGGTAGTGCCAATGACGAAATGCTCGCCAATACCAATTTGAAATTGCTTCTCTTTACGGCCACGAAAAAAAATAGGGTTGCGAGTCTCCACCAGTTGGGAGACGGTCAGCCGTCCGGCTTGCCAGCATAGGGAGGCATGTGCTGCGGAAATATGCGAATCCCATGGTATTGCCCAAAGATTACCCTGGCGGCCGAGAACGATTTCTTGGTCCTCTGGTAACCGGTGTCGCCAGCGATGCGGCGGGTCGGTGCCTTGTGCGATTAGATCAGCCATTGTGTTGAGCCAAGTGGATAGGGACAATAACCAAAAGCCACACGATTGTATGCCTGATCGTTAGCTTTGGCCACTGGCGGTCATTTGGCGGTAGGGCAACGTGCTTGGCTGCAGAGGGGTTTGGCAACGCCTCTGCAATTTGATTCTGGCTGGTTTATAATGAGTTGAATGAAGTAAACTGAGGCATGGTCGCTCAGGAGAACAGATGAACAGGCAATCAAGGTTAGTCTCGTTAACGCGTTTGAGCCATCTTGGCTTGCTGCTAACGATTGTACTGGGATTCTTATGGGGTAGTGCCCTTGAGGCACCGGCGTCTGCTGCCGAACCGGGAAAGAAGCTGCCCCCGGTTTTCCAAGGCAAAGTCGATTATCAGCGCGACATTTTGCCGATACTTTCCCAGCATTGCTATCGTTGCCACGGTCCTAAGAAACAGGAAAGTGGTTTGCGAATGGACTCGCGAGCTCTCTTGTTGCGTGGTGGTGACCTGGGGGAACCGGCGGTGCGACCGGGAAAGAGCCAGGAGAGTTTCTTGATTCGTGTTGTGGCAGGGTTGGAGGAAGATCTCAGGATGCCACCGGAGGGGCCGCTACTTTCGGATCAACAGGTTGGAAAGTTGCGTGCCGGGATCGACCAGGGGTGGCAGTGGCCAAAAACAAGTCCTGTGACCGGAGCCGGTGATTTGCCAGCGCTCAAACACTGGGCATTTCAACCCATTGTGAAACCCCCAACTCCTGCCATGGATGGAACTTGGGGTGTGAATCCTATTGACGCTTTTGTCTTCGATAAACTCAAAGAGCAGGGATTACGGCCTTCAGCACGGGCTGATCGCCGTACCCTTATACGACGACTCTACCTGGTGATCACTGGTTTGCCTCCGTCGCCGGCCGAGGTAGACGAGTTTGTTAGTGATACCCGACCGGGTGCTTATGAGCGTCTCGTGGATCGCGTGTTGGCGAGTCCAAAGTATGGGGAGCGATGGGCCCGACACTGGCTGGACGTAGTTCGCTTTGGCGAGACACATGGATTCGAAACCAACCGTGAACGTCCGCACGCATGGCGTTACCGTGATTATGTCATTAGGTCATTTAATCAAGATCTTTCCTATCAGCAGTTTGTTAAAGAACAGATTGCTGGCGATGCTTACGGAGCCGATGTCGCGACCAGTTTCCTGGTCGCAGGACCTTATGATTTGGTCAAGGGGCGCGATGTAAATCTAACGCTGGCGCAGCGGCAGGACGAGCAGGCGCAGCAGGGCAACGCGCCCCCAGATGTGGCGTGGCTCGGTGGGAAGATGCTGCTCAGCGTCGCCGGCTCGCAGAGAGGTGACTATCTTGAGACGCTCGTCGGTGGCGTCCTGCATCGTTGCGAGATCC
>CAZXJC010000697.1:0-12370 GCA_964640885.1 uncultured Pirellulaceae bacterium
CGCTACCAAGAAAGATAACATCAACGGAGACTCCCTGGGGACAGGACGACGTAAGTCTTCGATCGCACGCGTGCGGATTCGAGCGGGTAGCGGAAAAATCACGGTTAACAAAAAACCACTTGAAGAATATTTTCGAATCGAACAGGACCAGCACAATTTGACCAGTGTGCTGGATGTTGTCGACTGCCGTAACGACGTAGACTTGATCATTAACGTCAAGGGTGGTGGCACCAGCGGCCAATCCGGTGCGTGTAAAATGGGAATCGCCCGGGCACTGGTCTCCTACGACAGTGAGAATTTCCCCGCCTTGCGTGATGGCAGTTTTCTGACTCGCGATTCTCGCATGAAAGAGCGAAAGAAGTGTGGTCTTCACGGCGCTCGCAAGGGAACTCAATTCTCGAAACGTTAAAAGCCCGCTCGATGGTTTGCCAGGTTGCTTTGCCTTGACATAGAGCCATCCAGAACAATCGGTGCAAACAGACCTTCTGTTGTTGCGCCTGGGGCAGTCGAAACTGGTCGCTCTAGCTGAATCGATTGTAGCGCGCTGTGACCGCACTGGACGCTGTAAACCAGCGACTTCTACTGGTCTATTCGATCATTGCTGGTCGATGGAAAGCTATACCGGTCACGGATGTCTGGCAATCCTGGTAACTTTTGGCGCTGCTGTCACAAACCTGATACACGCCATCACATGTTCTGGCACCAGGATTCCTGGAAGGATGAAGATTCCCATGTGGTTCAACATCGAAAAAATCAGGCAACACCGTGACGCACTCTATCCCCGACTACCTGAAGCTCCATATTGAAGAAACACCCGTGCTGGCGGATTTTCCCACCGCCGCTCCAGATATCCTGGTAACCCTGTCTGATGCTCTCCGACAGGCAACCGGCTGGTCCATGCAATACACGGACCAAGCTGAATTAGCCACCAGTGATGCAGCTGGAACGAGTAATCGAAGTGCCTCGCAGGCCCTCCGTATCCCGATACTCGATACGGAGCAACAACCGATCGGGGAATTCGTGATTCAACCTGACGAATCACGGCAAACGACGTCTACGACGCAAACGGAAGCCAAACAGTTAGCTTCCGCGATCGGCAATTTGATTGTCATGTTGGAACAAAATCGAGAGACGGTTTGGAAGCAGGAAGCCGAACTGGCAACTGGCATTCCGGTTACCGTCCGTAAAGATGAAGAAACCCATTTAGCCGCCCGCCTGGAAGCCATCCTCCGTTGTGGAGCTGAGGCAGTTGGTTGCCAGGCTGCGGCGGCCTATTTACTGGACGATGATACCAGCTACTTAAAATTACGAAGCTGCTGGGGACTCCCGCCGCAACGACTACTGGATCCCCCACGACCATTACAGGGGGCAAGTACTGATCTGGAAGCACTCGTAGGACATGCTGTGATCTTGAAGGACCCGGCCTGCCTGCCTGACTGGCTGGCCAATGAGAAGGTGCAAGCTGCGATTTGTGTGCCAATTTCGAGCCCTACGGTACCCCTGGGGACACTCTGGATGTTGAGTGACACTGCCCGCAGTTTCGACCAGCACCAGTCGAACCTGGTGGAAATGGTAGCGGGACGGATTGCAGCTGAACTGGAACGGGAAATACTCCTGCACCAACAAATCGGAGCTCACCAGCAGGGACGACAGTGGCAGCATGCCCTGGCCTGGCAAGAAAATCGTTTACCCAAAAACCCACCGCTCTTAGATAATTGGAACATCGCTGCAGCCACGCACCAGGCAGAAGATATCGGAGGTGATTTCTATGACTGGAACCTGCTTGCTAATGATTCACTAGCCGTGGCAGTCGGTGATGCTTGTGGATCAACGATTGAATCGGCGTTGACGGCGACAACGGTGCAAGCCTCCTTACGAGCGCAAACAGACTTACTTTTGCAACCCGGGGCTCTGCTTAACCACCTCAACCATTTACTCTGGACAGGCTGCACTGGAGACCAATTTGCATCCCTGTTTGCTGCCTCTATTGATCAGTCCACGGGCAAGCTACAGTACACGGCTGTGGGTGAAGTCGGTGGAATATTACTGCGACCAACAACCGCTCGCTGGCTAAGCGGCAATCCACTAGCCCTTGGGACCCAGGAAACCAGTGACTACGAAACCGTCGTGGAACAGCTGGATGCGGGCGACACCCTGGTGCTGTTCTCCGAGGGACTACTAGCCGGTCATAGTCAGCATGACACGCAGACCATTCAAGAGGCCCTGCTCACTTACGTACGTCAGCTGAAAGGTACTTCCGCCGCAGAAATGGTCGACGCCCTGATCCAATGGGGGCAAACACCCGACCGATATCTGTCTGCCGAGGATCACACGGTACTGGTCGTGCAACGGGCTTCTTAGCCTTCATGGCAAATCCGGGATAAGTCCTCATCGGTAACCGCTTGACGGTTAAGTCAAATCCCCTAGACTTGATCTTTCTTACGCTTGCCACGCGGGTGTGGCGGAACTGGCAGACGCGCATGGTTGAGGGCCATGTTCCCGCAAGGGAGTGGAGGTTCGAATCCTCTCACCCGCACTTTTCTATCTTCGACCACTTCCTCTGTCGCGAATCGAGGTCGTCATGAAACCACGCGCCCACATTGTTTTTACACTCTGCCTGATCGGTGGATACTGGACCAGTTGTTCTCAAGTTCTCTCGGCTGAAACGCGAGCGCAAGTCAATCATCAACAAGCCTCCAAATCCTTGCGTAAAGCAGTCACGTTTTTTCAGGAACAAGTCAGTATCCAGGGAGGTTACTTGTGGCGATATTCTGCGGATCTAAAAAAACGTGAAGGGGAGGGCAAGGCCTCCGAAACAACAGCCTGGGTACAGCCACCGGGCACCCCTTCGGTAGGAGAAGCCTTGCTGCGCGTTTATCACCGCACTGGGGATGATTTCTACCGTGATGCCGCGCGGCAAACAGCGATAGCTCTCGTGCGGGGACAATTACATTCTGGTGGATGGGATTATCGGATTGAATTCGATCCCAAGCAACGAAACAAGTACGCCTATCGAACCGAATCCGAGCAGTCCGGTAAGCGGAACACGACAACCCTCGATGATAATACCACGCAAAGCGCACTACGATTCCTAATGCACATCGACCGCACGTTGGAATTCAAAGATCCCGAAATCCACCAGGCAGTCCTCTATTGCCTAAAATCATTGCTGGCAGTGCAGTATCCCAACGGGGCCTGGCCACAACGCTTTTCAGAGTCTCCAGATCCAGATAAGTTCCCTGTCCGTAAAGCGAACTATCCGCCCACCTGGTCGCGAACATACCCAGCAAAGGACTACCGGACTTACTACACCTTCAACGACAACACGATGGCCGATGTCATTGACGTGATGTTCGAAGCAACGGCCATTTACGACGATCCACAGTATCGTCAAGCGGCTGAAAAATGTGGCGACTTCATCTTGCTGGCCCAAATGCCAGCTCCCCAGCCCGCTTGGGCTCAGCAGTACAACGCCGCTTGTCAGCCCGCCTGGGCTCGCAAGTTTGAACCGGCTTCGATCACTGGTGGTGAATCCCAGGGAATCATGCAAACGCTGCTGAAACTTTATCGCAAAACCGGCAAGACCAAGTACCTGAAAGCGGTCGAACCAGCCCTCACGTACCTGGAAGCCTCACGGTTACCAGATGGGAAACTGGCCCGGTTTTACGAATTGAAAACCAACAAGCCCCTTTACTTCACCAAGAAATATGAACTGACCTACAAAGCTAATGACCTGCCCACGCACTACGGTTTTATCGTCGGTTCAAAGCTGGCTTCTATCCGCAAAGACTTCGACCGGCTCCGCAAACAGGGACCGGATCAGCTGGGGAAACCCAAGGCTCCCAATTTTCGTTCCGAACGCCTGACTGGTAGCCTCCAGCAACAAGCAGCGACCATTGTCTCAACTCAGGATCAGCGGGGCGCGTGGGTTGAGCAGCTGCCACTGCGCTACCAGGGTTCCGACGACACTACCAGGCAGACCATTAACTGCGCAACTTTTATCAGCCATATCGATCTGCTAAGTCGCTACCTGGTCGCTACCCAGCCATAATCTTGCCGAATTTAACAGCCGCTGCGAACCAGTTCCAGCAAGGTTCTCACCATCACACCGCTACCCCCAGCATCCAGCTCGGGTTTCTCTTTCTCCTGGAACGCGGGTCCCGCTATATCCATGTGCGTCCAGCTCGTATCACCAACAAATTCTTCCAGGAACTTGCCGGCCGTAATAGCTCCACCCCAGCGACCTTCACCAATGTTCTTGATATCTGCTACCTTGCTACGAATCTGTTCAGCAAACTCCGGAAACATCGGCAACTGCCAGGCTCGTTCACCACAAGCTGCAGCGGTTTCCGCAATACGATCACACCAGGCTTGATCATTCGTCATCAAACCGACCACATCCATTCCCAGGGCCACTACGCAGGCTCCCGTCAGGGTTGCCAGGTTGATCATCTTCTGGGGCTCATCGTCACGGGCAACATCCAGGGCATCTGCCAGTACAAGACGACCCTCGGCATCCGTATTAAGAACTTCGATCGTCTTCCCATTCCTTGCTTGCAGAACGTCGCCCAGCTTGTAGCAATTGCCATTAACCATGTTCTCAACCAGTCCCACCACGCCTAACACATGGTAAGGCAGTTTCAGCCGTGCAATTCCCCGCATGGTTCCCAAGACCGTCGCGGCACCTGCCATGTCACACTTCATCGCCTTCATGCCTTCAGACGGCTTTAAGGACAAGCCACCAGAATCAAACGTAACACCCTTTCCCACCAGTGCCAGTTCGGGATGCTTGGCATCGTTCCCACGATGCCGCATAACCAGCAGACGGGCAGGGCGATCCGAACCACGGGAAACTCCCAGCAAGGAGCCACACTTCTCCTCTCGAAGACGATCTTCATCCCAGACCTCGATTTCAAAACCGCTTTCAGCTGCCTGCTCAGTCGCGATTTCAGCAAATGTCTCGGGATAGATAACATCGGCCGGTTCGTTGACCAGCCGCCGGGTCAGGTTCACCGACTCAGCAATCACCTGGCCCTGTTCTACGGCAACGGTTTCTCCTGTCTGCCAGAGCACTTCTTCCGGCGGGTGCAGGTTCTTTTCACGACGATAGAGGTCTTGCCCAACACAACCGACCAGTGACCCGCAAACGGCACTCTCCACCACCGTTTCCGACCAGGCAGCGTCGAGGCAAAAAGCAACACGTGCTCGTGACTTCCCCGCCAGTTGTTTCGCAGCAATAGCAGCTGCACGAAATGCCTTGGGAGGGGAAATCTCTTCCTGGGGGCCAAGACCGACAATCAACAGGTGAGTGGTCGCTACCGAAGGTGGACTCAGCCAAACCGCCGTGTCTCCCAGTTTCCCGGTAATTTCATTTGCCTCCAGCAAAGCTTGCAACCCGCCACCGGTTACCTGGTCAAGTTGTTGAGCAACTTCGGGAAGAACTCCCCCTTCATAAATACCGATGACGGCAGCATCCACATCCAGTTCCGAGATGCCCTGTTGGATTGCTTGAATTTGCATTTTTTTTTATTTCCTTGCATTAGTTCGGTAGTAAGATGGTGCGTTTTATCGGTTGAGACAACAGTTTTGAGTATTCACCGCGTTCTACAACTTAGTAAAACCGGTTATTCTATCGCCTGGGACCGGGTTCTCCCAGCGGCACTCCAATCGCTGGCGAAAAACCTGACGATGAGACATCGATAGGGCTGCTTTATCTGAAAGAGATTCGGTTTTATGGGTTATCGAAACCTACAACAGTGCATACGAGACCTGGAGGCCCATGGGCACCTGGTGCGCTGCGGTGACGAGATTGATAGCCACTTAGAAGCAGCAGAGATTCAGCGACGGGTCTTTCTCTCCGAGGGACCTGCCGTCCTGTTCGAAAACATTCTCGACTGTTCATTTCCAATGGTGAGCAACCTGTTTGGCACTCTGCCACGTGCCCACTTCATCTTTCGAGACACGCTTGAATGGGTTCGTCGCCTGATTGAACTCAAAATGGATTCAAGTGTTTTCTGGAAACATCCTCTTCGCTACTGGAAGGCTCCCTGGATGGCAATGCGGATGCGACCTCGCAAGTGTCGACGGGGTGCAGTCATGGCTTGCCAGACAACAATTGATCAGTTACCTCAATTGCAATCATGGCCGGATGACGGGGGGGCCTTCATTACCCTGCCTCAAGTCTACACAGAGCATGCTGACGCACCGGGACTCCATCGATCAAATCTGGGGATGTACCGAATCCAACTCTCCGGTGGCAAGTACCAGCCGAACGAAGAGATCGGTTTGCACTACCAGATTCACCGAGGCATCGGAATTCATCATGCGGCAGCCATCCGTCACAAGCAGCCATTTCGCGTTAACATTTTTGTGGGTGGCTCACCCGCCATGAATCTGGCTGCCGTCATGCCGCTACCAGAAACTGTTTCTGAGCTGTTGTTCGCCGGGGCCCTTGGTGGTCGCCGTACTCCGATGGTCGTCGGAGCCAGCCCCCTGCCAATTTACGCGGAGGCGGATTTCTGTATCAGCGGTTATGTAGATCCTGAAAAATTATTGCCCGAAGGTCCCTTTGGTGATCATCTCGGATACTACAGCCTGGCTCACGACTTTCCAGTTTTGAAAGTAGAAAAGGTCTACCATCGGCGCGATGCGATTTGGCCCTTTACCGTCGTCGGACGACCACCGCAGGAAGATACCAGTTTTGGGAAACTCATTCATGAAATGACCGGATCTGCCATCCCTCAACTAATCGCCGGACTGCACTCCGTGCACGCAGTCGATGCAGCCGGAGTGCACCCCTTGTTACTGGCAATTGGCAGCGAACGTTACGTCCCCTATCAATCAACTAGCGAACCACGTGAATTGCTGACACAAGCAAACGCGATCCTCGGACAGGGACAGTTGTCGTTGGCTAAGTACCTCTGGATCGTTAACCATCAGGACGATCCCCAATTGGATATTCACCAAGTTGATCAGTTCCTGCAGCATGCTCTGCAGCGTGTGGATTGGACACGCGACTTACACTTTCAGACACAAACTACGATCGATACGCTCGACTACTCCGGACATGGCATGAACCAGGGGTCCAAAGTCGTCATTGCTGCTGCAGGTCCACCGCGGCGTGAGCTGCCCGCTGAATTGCCAGCGGATTTAACACTCCCGCCAGGGTTCCAGAATCCCCGTGTTTGCCTGCCCGGTATTCTGTCTATCGAAGGACCTGCCTGCCAGGCTGAAGCGACTCACAACTATGATCAAATCGAAGCCTTTTGCCAGACGTTCAACCCAGAACAATCCATCAATCGTTTCCCCTTGATCATCATCGTGGACGACTCATCGTTTGTCACCGAGTCACTACGCAATTTCCTCTGGACCGTCTTTACACGGAGTAACCCAGCAAGCGACATTCATGGGATTGCTGCCAGCACAGTGAACAAGCACTGGCAGTGTCGGGGAGCACTGGTGATTGATGCCCGAATAAAACCACACCATGCTCCTCCTCTGATTGAAGACCCGGAAGTAACACGGAAGATCGATGCCTTGGCTACCCGTGGTGGCCCGCTAGCCCCTTATCTGTAGTCCTGATTAACATCCGCCAACTCGCAGGAATCCGATGCTGCTGGCCCAATTTTTTGCACCCGAATTATCAACCCAGTTCACAGCGCTGTTGCCGATTTGGTTATTTGCCGTCGGAGCAAGCGTGGGCAGCTTCCTCAATGTTGTCATCTATCGCATGCCAGCTGGCTTGAGTATCGCACACCCTCCTTCTCATTGCCCAAACTGCCAGCAACAGATTCGCAGACAGGATAACATCCCTATTTTCAGCTGGCTTGCTCTCCGTGGCAAATGCCACTACTGCGCGGCTCCCATCTCGATCCGCTACCTGATGATCGAATTGCTAATTGCGATTAACTTTACCGTGTTGGCTCTATTTGAAGCAACAACCAATGGCTCGAACTTACCACGAACCGCTGGGCAGTACTCAAGTTTCGCACCTGCCATCTGGGTCATCTACAGCAACCAGGTCGTCTTACTTAGTACACTTTGGTGCATCGCTCTAATCGAGTTAGATCAACAGCGAGTCCCCAAACGACTGGGCCTGCCCTGCCTCATAGGCGCTGCTATTAGCATGGCTATTATTCCCGATTTTTATCTGCATGCTGTAGACTTCGAGTTGTCCTGGCAATTAAACAACCTGGTTACCGGGATATTGGGAGCAGCAACAGGAGCCTTGCTCGGCTGGTTTTTAGAGACACTACTTCGTAGCATTAGCATCAAAGCCGCTCGACCCGGGGGCTTGATCTTGGCAGCCACGCTTAGCGGGTGGGTACTTGGCGGGTGGGCGATCACTGTTTTACTGGTCAGTACCGGCCTATTGATAAGTATCGGAATCTGTGTCCGGGTACTGACAAGGGGATCACTTACGATCACCTCAGATAAAGCGCCGACTGTCCCGGGCTGGTCGCCACTTGCCTTCCCACCTACTTGCTGGCTGATCATTGTAGCACCACTGGTAATCGTCACCTGGAAACTATGGGCCAGCTGGCTTTCTCTTTAAAGGTATCGATCAAGGACTCCAATTCCGAACGTTTTCTAGAACAATCGGGGGTGTCTGGCCTGTTCGTTTCGCCTAGAATAACAGCATCTTTCCTGGGACTCCGGTAAACTGCGTATTGAGTATTCAATGCTCGCTGGCAACCGGGAAAATCAACTCCTGGTGGTGTTGAGACCAGTCCATTCTCTTTTTTAGGGATCATGATCATGATCAGTCGTACGCCAACTACTCGTTATCTACAGAGACTGGTTTCGCTGGCTATCCTGATTACCACCACATTAACCATCTCGGCATGCAGTTCTGAACAGGACGTCGAGCGCAACAGTAGCACCAGCAACTATGCACCGGTTTCGGAAACCGAGTCCTCTGACCAGTCGGATAGCAAAGATCCCAATGAAAAAACGGCTGCCAACGGTTCGCAAGCTTCGGGAACTGTCCCCGCCACGCAACCTCCAGCACTTTCCACTGACCAGATCGACACGACTAAAGTTCCTGAGGGCAGCGTGCAGGAATTACTGGCCTTTATTAAGAAGTTGAGTGAACAGCCTCCCCAGGGTGCCACCGAGAAAGAAGCGATTGCCAATTTGACCAAGACTCAAGCGACCATCAACGAAGCCGCAACGAAGCTGCTAACGATGGAGACAACCGATGAACAGCGAGAGCAGGCAATTGAAGCAAAGCTTCGATCGCTGGCCCTCATGGGCCGCTTTGGTATTGAAAACATTGAAGAGGAATTGCTGGCTTTTGCAGAAACGCTAACAAAGGAAAAAAATGCCACCTTCGCATTCCTGGGAAAAAAGATCCTGTTCGGAACGAAAATCAATAACATTCAAACTGGGACAAACAAGAAGTTTGCTGAGTTTGTCGAAGAAAGTCGCCAGTTGCTGGAAGGAAACAAAGACGACGAAGATGTCTTTTTGATCTGTCAGCAGGCTGCCTTGGCCTTGGCGAACGTTGGTCAGGATAAATTTTCTAACGAATTGTTCCAGGACATCGGCAATACGTTTAAGACCAGTGAAAAACCTGAACTGGCAAGAGAGGCGGAAAACATCTTGCAGCAAACGCTCTTCTTCGACCTCAAGATTGAGGAAAAAATCACGTCGCTGATTGAGAAGGAAGAAGGTGCGGAAGAAGCGCTCCTGGAAGCGGTGCAACAACTCTTAGACTTGGATTCGGTCGGCCAAGCTGCTTTCCGAAACATTTATGACGTCGCCACACGCTGTGAAGCGAATGACAAAGTTGCCCTGGCCCGCGAAATTTATCGAAGAATCGGCGAACGATTTAAAGCACATGCAGACAAGCAACTGGCCGAAACAATCGCTCAAGTTGTCGCCCGCGGAGAAACACGCACAACGCTGATTGGTAAGCCCTACGAGATTACCGGCGTCACCATCGACGGCAGTGAACTTGACTGGAAGCAGTACAAAGGAAAAGTCGTACTGGTCGATTTTTGGGCAACCTGGTGCATTCCATGCATTCAGGAACTGCCTAATGTGATTGATCAATACAAGAAGTACCATGAGCAGGGATTCGAAGTAGTTGGAATCAATCTTGATGACGATCCTACGCGACTAAAGACATTCATGGATGAAGCTAATCTTCCCTGGAAGACGGTCGTTACGGTCAACGAAAAGACACGTGGATTTGACGCACCGATTGCAGCCAAAAATGGACTCGACAAGATTCCCTTCACCGTCCTGGTTGATCGCAAAGGTACGGTCAAGGCCATTAACCTGCGTGGCGCAGAGTTGCAGACCAGCCTGGCTAAGATATTCGGCAGTGGTGAAAATCCTGATCCTGAAAAACCGGCTGCTAAATCTCCCGACGAAAAGGACCAGTCCAATCGCAAGCCACTAAGCGCCGAAGCAATAGACCAGGTCGCATTGATCGAATGTGGAGACGAGGATGAAGAAAAGGAAACAAACGAAAAGCCAGCCGCGGAAGAACCAGCCTCGAACCCTTACTTGGCAGCACCCGGCTTATCTGCCTTTGACCTGGTCGATTACATCCTGGACATGCAAGAAAAACCCAAGTCCATCCGTAAACGACCCGGCTTTTCTGAGGCAGTTTCAGAAGCTGCTGATCGAGTCCTTGCATCAACAAAATCGGACAAGCTGCAAGTCATAGCGATCCTGGGAAAATGTGCGATTCTCCATGAGCGGGCATCGCTCGGTGATGAAAAAGCGGACACCACGCTGGTCACGTTTTTAGAGACAATCAAGGAAGACAAACGGGAAAAGGTCGCTCAAGAAGTACAATTCCTGCTAATCGAACGAAAACTTATTAACGTAGACGAACTACCATTAGAACAGGTCACCACTTTGCTGGCAGAAGTCAAAGAATATCTTGCCGATCAAAAAATGACCGAACGCCATTTGCGTTTAGCTTCCAGCATTGTACATGCCGTCAATCGACTGGAAGATGACAAACAGCGGGAAGGCTACTTTACCGATTTCGGTGCCATCTTCAGTAAGAGCCAGGACAAACAGCTGGCACAATACGGCAAAAAGCTAAGCCGTAAGCCATCTCAATCGTCTTCTGACCTGGTTGGCAAACCGCTAGAACTCACTGGCACCACGGCTCTCGGCACTGAATTTGACTGGAAACAATACCGTGGCAAAGTCGTGCTGGTTGATTTCTGGGCAACCTGGTGTGGACCCTGTCGCCGGGAAATGCCCCACGTGAAAGCGCTCTATGAAAAATACAAGGCCAAAGGTTTTGATATCGTAGCCGTTAGTCTCGACAAGGACCTGGACGCACTCGCTCAATACCTAAAAGAAAACATCATTGCCTTGACCAATCTGGCTGGAGACGAATCCCATCAGTTAGCTAAGAATTATGGGGTTCGTGGTATTCCCACCATGATGCTCATTGACCAGACGGGAAAGATTATCGACGTCAGTCACAACGTAGCCAAACTGTCTCCACAGGTGGAACCGTTGTTGAACGGCAAAAAGGCTGACAAATCCGACTAAGCCGTCTGCAGCGACCTCAGTCAGAGGATTCTTTTGGCAAGATATGTCCCATCTTGCTTCGCTTGGTATCCAGATAGGATGCGTTATGCTCGTTTGCGGAGGAAATGATAGGAACCTGATCCACCACCTTCAAATCAAAACCACGCAGATTGAATGCCTCGGTCTTTTTTGGGTTGTTGGTCAGAAGTCGAATTTCCTTTAATCCCAGGTCTTTCAAAATCTGGATGCCCGTTCCATAATCTCGCATATCAACTTTAAAACCCAATGCCTGGTTAGCTTCCACCGTATCAAGTCCCTGATCTTGCAGGGCATAGGCCTTCAATTTTTCGACCAGTCCGATCCCACGCCCTTCTTGTGGCAAGTAGACGATCACACCGTAGGTTTCCCGGCCAATCTTCTGTAAGGCCATTTGAAGCTGGTCACCGCAATCACACCGTAAGGAACCAAGTAAGTCTCCCGTAAAGCAGCTAGAGTGCATTCGAACCAGCGGTGCCTGCGGGGATTTTTCCAGGTCACCCCGCACTAATACCACAGGTTGCTGGGATTCATACTTCACGTCGTAAACAATGACTTTCCAGTCACCGAAATGAGTTGGTAACTTGGTCTCCACGGACCTGCTAACCATTTTCTCGGTCAGACGTCGATAAGCGATCAACTCCTCGATTGTAATGATCTCGATATTTTTCTCTTCTGCCATAACCAGCAACTGGTCACGCGTAGCCCGATTCCCTTCATCGTCAAGAATTTCACAAAGCACTCCCGCTGGCACTAAACCAGCCATCCTCGCCAGGTCAACCGCCGCTTCCGTGTGACCTGCTCGCCTTAACACGCCTCCTTCTTTCGC
>CAZXJC010000698.1:0-6836 GCA_964640885.1 uncultured Pirellulaceae bacterium
TATTAAACAGCGTTGTGGGCTACTAGTTTCGTCAGTTTTCTTACTGATTTGGACATAGTTCGGTGGGTTTTCACAGGTTTGGGCTGGGGGGAAGGGAAAGGGCTCGGTTTAGCGTCCGCTGCCACCTCGGCTACTGCCACCTCGGGTGCTGCCGCCAGTACTGCCGCGACTCGGCGTTCCTCCGCTGGATCCGCGCGATCCACCACTGCCACCAAAGCCTCGGCCACCGGTGGAGCTTCCTCGACCGCTGGTTGAACCGCCAAAACCGCCGCGACCACCGCCGCCTTGTTGTAGTCGTTGAAGGAATTCCATCCGTCGCCGCATGTCTTCTGACGTTGTCTGGCCTGAGCTGCCAGTTCGGCTGGAGCCGGTTCGACTGGAACCGGTGCGGCTGGAACCAGTAGAAGAGGTGGTTGAGGTCTGTACCGAATCACCCAGGATAGACGTTAGTGCCTTCTGGATCATCGCGGGGTTACTGAATTTCAAGGTTCGGACAACAGTCGTATCGTTGGTTTGAGTTCCAGCCTGGTCGATGGTTCGCACCAGGTCTTCGACTTCTTCAAACAGTTGGTCATTCGCCGAGACCACGATTGAATTGCTTTGAGCATCAACACCGACGGTCATGGTGGGGGCAGCGCCCTTGGCTTGCCCGCCACGGCTACTGCCGCCACTGCTGCCTCGGCCGCCGCCCCTCAAGGCACGCATGAAATCTTCGGGTGAAGGCTGTCGGGAGGACTGTCCGCTGCGACTCGAGCCGCCCGAAATGCGGTCGGCGTAAACTTCCTTGATGACCGCTGCAATGTTTTCAGCGGAAGTGTAGATTACTGGGATCAGCCGCGGCTTGCGCTTGGTCTGGACGTCGGTCTCACTGCTTTCTTTGTCAATCACTTTGAGCAGCCCCTCAACCGTCTCGATGTCCTCTGGGTTGGCTTGTACGATCAACGCGTTGAGGCGAATGTCGGGGACAATGCTGACGGTTCCCGAGGCCTGGAAAGAGGCTGTTGTACTCGGCTCAGCAGCACCGCCGCCACCCAGTAGCATCCCCATCAGGCCGCCACCACCGCCGAGTAAATTGCTGGTCATGTCTGACATCAGGGAACCAACGCCACCGACGCCGGTGTCGCCGCCGCTGAGGACTTGTTGAACCATCGCCGAGGCAACATCTGCCTTGATGTACTTCAAGTAAAAGACCGTGATCTTTCGTTTGCCGACCATCGATGCCGGGGGAGCGATTTGCCGTAGCAACTGCTCAAACCGATCCAGCACTTCAGTGTCTTCACAGTAAACAAGCAGTCCGTTGGGTGTCATTTCTACCCGGATTTCTGGATTCTTGGCTTTTCCGGGAGCTGCAGCTGGCGCCTGGGGAGCTGCGGCTGGCGGCTGTTTGGCTGGAGCTTGTAGCTGACTGACAAAATGAACACCAGCCGCGGTTTGGGTTGTCTTGTCCGTGGTTTTCACTTTTGCTGCTGGTCGTTTCTCGGAATTAACTGCCTTGGGCCGGTTTGCTGGAGATCCACGCCGCGTGTCTTTTTGGTTCTCCGGCTCCACTGCAGGTTCCGGTTTCTCGTTCTCAGGTAGCGGTTTGGGAGTCGTTTCTTTTAGTTCAAAGAGAGACGAATCCTCACTTTCCAGTGGAGTTACGATGCGAATTTGATTGTCACCGGTCCAGAACCTCTCGGCACGCTGAACGGCTTCCAGGGCACTGCCGCCCGTGTAGGGGAGGAGACGCAAGTTGCCACCGTTGGCTGCACTGTTCTCTGTTTCCAGGCGACTGATCATTTGCTGAATCGCGTCAATTTCGGTCTGCTTGGCACGAACAAATAACTTCATGGTAATCGGATCCGCAGTCACCTTCGGGCCGTCAGGATTCTCTGCTTCCGGATCGCCACCAAACATGTTGCCGATCATGGCCAGGGCTACCGTAGGATCGAGCGTTTTCAAGGAGATGATTTCAAACTGGGGTACTTCACCCTCCAGTTCGCGGATCGTTTCCTGGATAATGCGTTGAGCCGATGGTGGTGCACGAGCAATGATCTTGTTCGTGCTGGCGTCGAGGGTCATGTTGATGTCGGGCAAGCCCTGTAGCAGGGTTTGCAGCACCTGGTAGGTTGTATCCGGGTTGGCTACTTGAATCGGATGCGTCATCAATTGCGGTTGTTCGGTCGGTGCCTGGGCGGTCGCGGTAGCACCCGGATCAACATCCAGTCTCGCGATCAGGTCCTTTAGAATGGCCAAGTTCTCTTCGCTGCCAGTCGCGAAGATGCGGGTTCCCAGTGGGTCTACCGCCATGCTGATGTCTTGGCCCCGGTTCTCTTCTTCATTGAGTCCCATCAAGACGCGAGCTACCGGGAAAATGGATTCCGCGGTCACGAATTTTAATGCGTACTCAGTGACCGGTTCGGCAATCGTTTGACGCGGCTTTTCTACCGATTCAATCATCGCTTGGATGCGGCGCAGTTGCCCACCCGTCTCCTGTACCATGATCTGCTTGGCAGCCGGGAAAACCAGGATTTTACCGTGAGGTCCAATCAGCTGTTGAAGATCTGCTGAGGCCTCTTCGGCCGTCATTTTGTCGAGTTGGAACAGGCATTTGACCAGTTCGTAGTGGCCTCGATCGGCAAGATTCTCCAGGGTCACAAATTCTACCCAAACATCTGGAACTTCGTCTTCCAGATTGACCATCAGTAGTTGTTGTTGACGTCGGATCAGCGTAAAGCCCTTGGTTAGCAAAACACCGTTCATCACGTCGATTGCCTGGTCTGGATTGTAGTAGTTTTTATCGATGTAATTGAATGTTCCCTGCAATGGATAATCCATTTGTAAAGAGAGTTCGGCCTGTTCCGCAAACCAGTCAAGGACCTCTTTCCAAGGGGCATAACGAAAATTGAAGCGGACTTGGATCTTGCCATCGGGTCCGACTCGACGCGTTGGGGCTGGCTTAGCTTCAGCCGTATCGGACGGCTCGTCTTTGGGTTCGTCCTTAGGTTCATCTTTGGGTTCATCTTTGGGCTCGTTTTGCGCCACCTGGTCAGCCAGCTTGACGCCAGCAAGTTTCTCCCAGCGGGTTCGCTGTTCGGCGGTTAAGACCGCTAGGATTCTTTGCTCGAACTGCGTTTTGACAGCGGCCTGCTGCTCCTTGTCGGCCTGGGTCAAGGCTTCAGTGCGTTGCGCAAGCAGGGTTTTTAGCGACTCCTGTTGTTCCTTGGTGAGTGTCAAAACGGCTGTGACCTGGGGATCGGTCAAAGCGTCGAAACCACGACTCGCCAGACGCATCTGATTGAAGATTTCTCGCTGAGGGACGGTCAGTAACTGCACCGCCAAGTTTTCCGACTCCTCACGAAATGGTCGCAGCTTTGCTTCCTGTTCCGCGGCTGGTAGCGTGCGGATTTTCTGGACCAGGTTAACCGCCTTCTCCTCACGTTCATCGATGAAAGCTAATAGTTTTTCCAGCGTTTCCTCGGAAAGATTCAAACGCTTGGCACCCTCCTCTTCGACGGCCAAAGCTAGTACCCCGACGAATTTGGGGTCAGCTGCAGATGCCGACTGATACCAGCCCAGCAGGGGAGCGGCTACCAGTAACAACAACATCCAGATGGGAAAGCGTCTGCTCGTTAACCGTGTCATCGTGTCAGTACTCCTTGTCAGGACTCCACCGGCAGTGGTGCCGAGAAGAGGTTGAATGTGCCGCTAAGTGTCTGCCTGGGACAGTTCCCCGTTGTGCCACTTATTGGCGTGCCCATGAGGGCCCAAGTATTGTCCTAAAGTATCGCAGAGTCGAGGTTTGCGATCAACAGTTAGTTTTTCTTAGGTTAGTCCGTTTCGGGAAATCATAGCGCACCGATTCCGTGCTTGCGCTAGAACTCTCCATACGCTATTATGATTGAACAATTCAAGGTTCCAAACGTTTCGTTTTTGAATCCAGGAAAAATGGGTATTTTGCAGGTCGGTTTGCCTGTTCTTCCGATTGTAGCTCTTTTAGCGTTCGGTAAAGGCGACCGACAGGCTTCGCAGGTCGCCCGGGACTTAGCATAGAGCACCCCCTCTAAGGAGTGGTTTTTTGTCTTATTTTCGAGCAGGCCAGAGAGCCCATTGTGGCCGGGTCGTAGCCTTTATTTTACTGTTCAACGGCGTCGTTGGAGCAGTTTTGGGCCAGGGCCCGCGGACGATCGATCCAAAGCCTTATGGCTTCGACATTCCCGCCGGCGTCTTACGGCTCGGTGCAGGAGAGCGGGTGACGACGCTTGATCCTGCCGGGCGTTCCGTGGTTGCCAAGCTTTATGTGACTATTGGCGATTACCAGGTACTGCTTTTGCCGGATGGACAATTGGCAGCATTGCCGACCACCAAGAGCCGTTTTACGGAACGGCCTTTTGTGGCGGAGCCGAAGACAGCACTTGCTGAGCGACTCACCGCCAGGGGGCCGTTGGCGGGGTTTCAGACCAGGCTAACTGATGATTATCTTTTCATTTATAACACCAGCGAAGAGTTTGAAACGGTGACGCGTCGTATTCTCATTCGCATGTTACCGGCGATGCGGGGCTACGCGAAGAATCGTGATATTGCCACGGTTGCTCCCGAGGTTCCGTTGGTCGTGGTGATGTTCCGTACTGATGAGCAATTTCAAAATTATCGCCGTATGCCGCGCGGCGTGGTGGCCTACTACAACACGTTGAGCAACCAGGTTGTGATGTATGAGCAGTCACGGATCAACGAGACTAATCCAGAGATTGCCAAGCAACAGCGTTTGAGCACCATTGCTCACGAGGGTGTCCACCAGATATTACACAACATTGGTGTTCAAAAGCGATTGTCACGCTGGCCGATGTGGATCAGCGAGGGGATGGCTGAGTATTTTGCGCCGACCAGCGTGGGCCGTTCCAGCCGCTGGAAGGGAGCCGGCCAGGTGAATGACTTGCGGATGTTTGAAATGGAACAGTATCTCAAGGGCCAGAGCCAAACGGATTTCGACGGTCACTGGACACAGGAAACCGTTGCCGCCCAACGACTTACCTCTACCGGCTATGCTTCTGCTTGGGCCTTAACCAATTACTTGGCTAAGAATCGGCGGGAACAATTTACGTCCTATTGGAAAGACGTGATCCAGTTGGGCCCCTTTGAAGGAAACTATCCAGCCGTGCGAGGAGGCCTTGTTCCACAGCACCTGGTTTTGTTTCGAAAACACTTTGGCACCGACTTCAAGCAGTTAGAAGAACGGATGTTTCGCTATCTGAGCAAATTACCCTACGATGACCCTTTTAAGGATTATCCGCACTACGTTGCAACGATTTGGATTCCGCTGGGCCAGCCTAAAAAGCGCGAGGCAAATGTATTTCACACGAGGGCACTGGCCGAAAAATGGAGCTCGGTGATCTTGAAAGAACTGCCGGCGAATCAACGCCGCGATGTGCGAGTCGAGGTTAAGAAAGTTGCCAATCGGGCCCAGGCCGTCACCTACGCACGGCGCTGGCAAAGCGGGCGGTAAGGATGCGATGGCCCAGTCCAATTGGATTGTTGTTGCTCTGTCACTGGGTTCTCTCGTGGCAAGCTGACATGCTCAGGATGTTCATGGTGGTGTTGATGCGAGTGAGCAGGTTCCAATTTACTGACGGCAAAGGCCAGCAGTACCCCCAATAGCAGTGCCAGTGATAGTTTCAGGCGGTCATGCGAGTGAAAGCGTAATTCCGGTAGAATGTCTGCTAAGGCAATGCAGAGAAAGCCACCAGCGGCCGCTCCTAAGGCCACCCCAACAGCGACCTGCTCTGTCCCATGTGCCGTCCCGGTACCGAGGTAAAAAGCCAGTGCTCCCAGGGGACACGTCAGAGCAAATCCCAGGTTAACCAGCAACGTGGCACGCGGTGACCAGCCTCCGGCACGCATGACGGTCGTAATCGAAAGCGCATCCAGTGGCTTGTGAAGCAGGATGGCGACGAATGTTCCAATACCCAACAGCAGTCCGGCACTTTCCGCGTGGCTGGCTGCCACAACACTGGCTGCCAGCGCAACACCATCGAGGACCGTATGTAATCCCAAGCCTAAGGCTAAGCCGATCCAGCTGAAGCGATGTTGATGTAAGTGGCAGTCTTCCGCAGAAGAGACCAGTGGGTCATGGACATGGTCTTCCACGTGACTTGTTTCATCAGGACTGGCATGCTGGTGGACATGAAAAATCCGAATCAAGAAGAACATGACTAGCAGTCCTGCTAACAGAGCGATCGTTGCCGTATCAACCGAACCCAGTTCATTGATGGCATGCGGCAGCAGGTAAAGCAGGGCTACGCCAAGCATCAGACCACCGACAAAACTCATTAATACCTGCATCTGCGTGTGGGTCAGTCGCAGCAGACTGGGAAGGAAGCCACCGGCCAGCGAGGCGACGATGATCAGGGCGCAATACAGCAAGATGGTGGTTATTGGTGACATGATTATCTGTGTGGGAGACGACGTTAGTCGGATCTGTTTTGACAGCGAACTGCCATGTCCTTCATTTTCTGGATCATGAAGTTCAAGCCGTTCGAACGAGAACGGCTTAAATGCTTGTCTAGCGTCATCTCGTGAAAGTAGGGGGTGATGTCAAAGTCAATAATCTCTGCCGGCGACCGTTCAGAAAAGAACATTAACAAGATTGCAATCAATCCGCGTACAATCTGAGAATCACTGTCCGCTCGAAATGTGATTAGTGACGTGGCCGCTTCAATATCAGCTACCAGCCAGGCGTTGCTGGTGCAGCCCTGGACGCGATTTGCCTCTATTTTGTCAATTGCTTCGAGTCCAGGCAGTCCGCCGCCCAGTTCAATGATGTACATATATCGTTCTTTCCAGTCGTCAAAGAACGAGAA
>CAZXJC010000699.1:0-5318 GCA_964640885.1 uncultured Pirellulaceae bacterium
GGTGGCAGCTTCGGAGCAATTCCACTTCGGCAACAGCTCGGATTGGGGCAAGCAACGCGTATTGAGCAACTGGAGATCTACTGGCCTAAGACGGATCTAACCCAAGTTTTCAAGGATCTTCCTGTCGATCAGTTTATTGAAATTCACGAGGACGCCGACAAGATTCAGCGACTGGATTTACCCGCTTTACGATTCCCAAGAGAACCAGGTTTTCCCCAGTAACATTCAGATTAACTGGCTGGTGTCGCATCGTCCTGAGGGATTGATTAGGCTGTTACAGATCTCCTGAATGCTGGCAGCAGGCAACGGCAAAAAGGCTATATCTTGGAACCAGACGACATGGCCAACGACGTAACTGAAACCCGGGTCCCGCAATCTCACTGGAAAAAGTGGGTCGGTTACCTTGCGCTATTGCTGATCGCGATCGGGATCAGCAGCATGGCCTACTGGTTTCTCAAGCCGTTGCCGATGGTAGAACTGGTGAACCGTTCAGAACAGGCGATCCGGGACGGAGAGTTCGCCAGGGCGACTCAATACACGGACCAAATATTGGCACGACAGCCGAATTCGCTGATCGGTCTCCAAATGGCAGCCGTAGCAGCAGCGGAACAGGGAAACCATGACATTGCCCTCGGTTACTTGTTGAAAATCCCATCTGCTGACGGACCCGAGAGAATTGGGGGGACGCTCGGTGATGGCGTCGCGACTGAAGAAATGGTGAATCTCTCGACAATCGAAAAAATGAGTCGCGAAACACTCAAAGATGATCCGCAGCACGTTGTCGCGCGAGACCGCCTCGGCTTTGTCCTGGGCGTTGGCGGACGCCGCTGGGAGGGACAAACTCATTTTATTGAGTTGATCCGCAGAGGTCAGTTCACAGAAGTTCATCTACTCTGGCTTGGTGATATCCAGCGAACGGTGGGGACTCCGCGATATTTGGAACGCTGTCGGCAAGCAAGCCCGCAAGATCCTCTCGCTTTGCAAGGCCTGGCCCGTGTCTATATTGATCGGGATCAGATCGCTGAAGCTACCAAGTTGTTACAACAAGCCGTCGACCTTAGTCCCCGACAACTGGAGGCTCAGGCTTGGCTGGGTAGAACCCTGCTTAATAATCCAAAACGCTTTTTAGAGTGGCATCAACAGCTTCCCAAGGAGGCCGACCAACACCCGGAAATTTGGGTCACGCGGGGCCAGTGGGCTCTGCAAAACGATCAGTCTCGTGAAGCGATTCGCTGTTTTTGGGAAGCCGTTTATCGAGAACCCAACTACCGCCTGGCAAACTACCAACTGGGACGGTTATTACTGGCAGAAAAGCAGGTTGAAAAAGCGAATGCCTTTTTACAACGTGCGGAACAGCTCAGTGAATTGATGAAGATGGTTGGTATTGTAGGTAACCGTGACGGACCGCTGACCCCTGCCGACGAACAAGATGTCAAGAAGATTTCTGAACTAACCGAGTCCTTGGGCCGGCTGTGGGAAACGTGGGCTTGGGCACAGATTGCTCAATCAAAGGACCCGCGACTCAGTTGGCCACAACAAGTCATGCAACGCACGGTGCGGAACTTGCAGCAGGGAACACCTGTCACGCTACAGCAGTCCAATCCGGCACGCCAATTCAACCTCGCTTCCTACCCACTGCCAAACTGGGAGCAACAAGTTGTTGATCATGGAACTGAATCCACGCCAGCAGCCAATGCAACTGCCATTGAATTTGTAGATGATGCCAGCGCCAGTGGAATTCAATTTCAATACGTTAACGGAGCCCAACCGAATCGCGGACCTTTCATGTTTGAATTCACCGGTGGCGGAATCGCTATCCTCGACTATGACGGCGACAATTGGCCAGACATCTACTTAACCCAGGGCTGTCAATGGCCCGCTGGCTCGGCACCTGGACAAGATCGCGATCGACTTTATCGCAACCTGGGAAATGGCCAGTTTGTTGATGTAACAGCGGGGGCCGGCCTGGGAGATGATCTGTTTAGCCAGGGCGTTACGGTCGGTGACTTGAATAATGATGGCTTTCCTGATCTTTACGTGGCTAACATTGGTCAGAACCGTCTCTATTTAAATTCTGGAGATGGAACATTCCAGGACATCTCCGCCCAAATCAAAAACCCGGCCGCCCGTTGGACCACCAGTTGCCTGCTGGTCGACGTTAACGGAGACGGATTGGCCGACATCTACGATGTAAACTACCTAAAAGGTGAGAAAATCTTCGCGACGGTCTGTAGTAATCAATTATGTCACCCTAATGAATTTGACGCGGAACAAGATCAGCTCTTTCTCAACAACGGGCTGGGCGAGTTCATCGATGTAACGGCCAGTGCCGGTATTCAAACCACAGCCGGTAATGGACTGGGAATCGTGGCCGCCGATTTCGGAGAAAACCAACAACTTGATTTGTTCGTTGCAAACGACGCCGTCGCCAACACATTTTTCAAACGGCGTGCCAAGCAGGAAGCCGGCACGCAGCTGTTTGATGAGCAGGCCACGATCATGGGATTGGCCTTTGATCGGGATGGTGCAGCTCAAGCTTGCATGGGAATCGCCACCGGAGATGTCGATCAGGATGGCCGGCTGGACCTCTTTATCACCAACTATTATCGCGAATCGAATACGCTCTACCAGCAACAAGGTGGCATGTTTATTGATGCCACACGGCCGGCCGGCCTGCGTGAAGCGAGTTTTTCCATGCTAGGTTTCGGCACCCAATTCCTGGATGCTGATCTTGATGGTCTTCTCGACCTGGTAATTACCAACGGACACGTCGACGACTACAGCAAGGTTGGACAACCCTTTGAAATGCCACCACAGTTGTTTCACAACCGGGGCCAGGCGCATTTTCAAGAACTGGCCGCCCAGAACGTGGGACCTTATTTCCAGCAACGCTATCGAGGTCGTGGCCTGGCGCGCATCGACTGGAATCGTGACGGTCGAGAGGACTTTATCGTCTCTCACCTTGATGCACCAGCCGCACTTCTAACAAACCAGACTAAAGAACACGGGAATCATCTGGCGGTACAACTTGTTGGCACCACCGGCAGTCGCGATGCCATTGGTTCCCGAGTAACCGTCACCAGTGGCGATGAAACTTGGACAACCCAGTTGACAGCAGGCGACGGTTACCAGGCAAGTAACCAGCGCCAGCTGGTCTTCGGGTTGGGAAAAGTCAGCCAGCTTGACACGCTCCGGGTGGATTGGATCAGCGGTGCCAGCGACACATTCACGAAGCTGCCGGTCAATGTTGAAATTCGTCTCGTGGAAGGAGCAGCGAACTATTACCACTTGCCCAAGGGGCATGCTACGATCGATCAACCCTGACAGGCTTCGCTACTCAGGTCGAGCTGCAACATCTTCTTTCTCGGCAACAGTTAGCCGGTGCAGTTGCAGACGGTGCAATTTTAACTGCGAACCCTCGGGAACGCTGAAACCAATAGCGACGATATCTCCAGGTGACTGGGAAAAATTACCGGCGCTGCGATTATTTTCGCCGGCCAGTTGAGCGGTACACATCCGCCCCGTTGCCATGTCGTAGCGAGCCAGTATCCGCACGGATTGGGGAGCAGCGTCCGTGGAACTCTCCGGCAGTGAAAAGGAACTCTGCTGAACTCGGCCGCTAGCCCGGTCCCGAAGCCAGACCGTCATCCTGGGCTGTGAGAAAGGATCGGCTGATTTTTCGCATTGCACGCTGCCAACAAGAATCACTACTTGTCGTGCAGCAACGTTAAACCGAACCACCGATTCTTCTTTTCCTCCCACGATCCATTGGTTGTCCAGACGGCGTGAATCTCCTTTAACCTTCCACTTGTCGGCCAGCCCGGTGGCGAGCAATGACTGCCAATCCTGGGGAGTGGATTTGCTTAGCGCATACTTTTCCAGCATGGCATAAGAGGTTGCTGTCAATGCTTTCGATTGGGCACGCCTGGCCTGGCGATCCAAACTCTTTGCCCGCTGGGACGAAACTTCTGTCAATTGGCGATCTTGGACCACCGTTTCATCCTGCTCGTCAGCAAAAGCTGAGGAACAAGCGAACAAACTAACAATACCTACCAAGGCACAGGCTGATAATGACATTCGCACGATAACACTCCCTATTATTGCTGATTCGACGTTTTGGACTGGCCTGCCCTCGATTCGTGGCAGCTGCCCTCCTCACAGATCAACGCAAAACCGATCAACAAATCACGGTCTTTTTTTCTGTTTCCAGGAAATTTCCTGTTCGCGCGAAGCTGGCCATGGAAAAATCGGCGAGATCTTTAGCAGCCACACTACGAATCACGATACCAGCATCACCATTGGTGACAGGGCACAGAGAATGGAGTTTGATTGCTCGTTAGGAACAGTCTTTCAGTTCTTCTTGCAGACGAGTTCGAATACGCTCAAAAACACGTCGCACGGATCGTTCCGAGCAGTCATATTTTTCAGCGATTTCAATGTTCGTCATGCCACGAATACTGTCGAGCATGATTTCCTGGTCTCGTGAATCCATGTGGCCAACAATGCTTCGCAATTGAGCCAGCACGTTTTGCACACCACGGAGTGAATCTCCAGCGACCATGGAACTGGCCGCCTTATCGACCCCGCTGCCAAAATCTTCATGCCGCTCTTCTCGGTCGAAAGACCGCTTCTTGCGACTGTGATGCTGTGATTCCGTACGAATCTTGTTCATGCAGATCGCTAACAACGTATTCCACAACTCAGATGTCGTGTCAATTTGAAAACGATTGGCGTAAACACCCCGGAAGAAACTCTGGAATGTCTCCTGTACGACATCCTCGGCATCGATCCGTTGCAACAACTTTGGAAAAATCCGCGAGCGTGCAAAGGCCGTCAGTCTTGGCCGACAAAAATCGTGAACCAGTTCAGCAGCACGCTGATCCTGGTTGCGGGCAATCCGACTGACTAAAGCCGGTAGATAATCTCTCAATTGATCCCGATCCTTGGAATCACAACCATTTTCCGACGCCGAAAACTTCCTTGTTTTGCTTGTAGTGACCACGTGACACCTGCCTATCGAAAAGAGAAGAGAAGAGTTACAGAGACGAGGGACCAGTAGTGCAACTGGTATACCAACTGTCCAGAAACCTGCTAAAAAATAATTTTAGAGCTGGTATTACAGTGTTTTCTTGCCCTTTGAGAAGTCACCTGCTAGCAGTTTAGGTTTGTACCATTCTGCCTCAAATCGTCCGTAGTGATGCCGCTCAATACAACAATCCGGTGATTCTGATGGTCAGGGGGTCTGGGTCCAGCAGGGCCCTCTGGTCCTGTTAGATACGGTCATTTCCTGGGAGTAAAATCCCATTTGATCGGTCAGA